>CAYGVV010000056.1:0-9643 GCA_964353395.1 uncultured Candidatus Bathyarchaeia archaeon
CGCTGACTGCTATCTTCAGAAGTTTGGTGCAGCGGGCAGGATTTGAACCTGCGAACCCCTACGGGAAAGGATTTCCCATCTTAGAGGCCCATTAAAGGCCAAATGCGATCTTGAGTCCTTAGTGGAACGCACATTAATGCGCGTTCTTTCACCTTTGACCTAGCTTGGTTACCGCAGCCCACAGTGCAAGCTAGAGACTTCTCAGCTTTCTTTCTTATTAATCATTTCCCACGCAGATTTTCACTTGACTACTTTCTCTAAGTCCACGATGAAGTGCTCGAACCGTTTCATGCCCAGTTGCCAAAAGTCACTCGCAGTAACATCCAAGCCCACCAAGTTGCCAATTTGTACAGGCGAGATGCTGCTGCCTGCTTCCAGCGCCCTCTTCAGTTTCGGCACGAACGCCTTGCCCTCTTCCAGATATCGCTCGTAGAGAGCGTACACGAACAGTTGCGCGTACACGTACGGGTAGTTGTAGAAGCGGTAGTTAGCCATGTAATAGTGCGGCTTCATCGTCCACTCCGCCTCCAACTCAGGGAACCACTCCACAGCGTCGCCGTAAATCCTGTTCCTCGCCGACGCCCAGTGCCTGCAAATCGTCCTGTAATCTAAATACTCATCCTGCTTGATTGAAGCGTAAAGCGCCTGCTCGAACCAGACTCGCGCAGTAACTTGATACGCCGTCATGCCTGCCTCATCCAGAACCAAGCTCAAAACCGCTTTGCGCTCCGCATTTGACTTCGCCTCGTCCAACAGCAAGTCCGTGAGGAGCAACTCGCCGAAAATCGACGCCGTCTCCGCCACAACAGACGGAATATTCATGTTCATCAAGGTCTGCTTGCGCTGCGCGTAATAATCATGCGTAGCATGCCCAAGCTCATGTGCCAAAGTGTAAACGTCATTCAACGAACCCGCAAAGTTGTCAAGGATGAAGGCGGATTTGCCGTTGTACCAGCCTGCGCAGAACGCGCCGTTCCGTTTTCCAAACCTTGGCGAAGCATCAACATGCCGCCGACTGAACATGTCCTGCACTGCTGTGGCGTATTCATCGTCAAACCTGCAGTAGGCTCGGGTGACGAGGTCTCTTGCCTCCTCGAACGTAAACTTTAAGTCAGGCATATTCGGCAGAGGCGCCACAATGTCATGGCAGCCGAGCACTGGCAACTCCATCAGCTTAGCCTTCAGCTTAAGATAACGGCGGTAAACCCCAGCGTTCTCCTCGATTACTCGTAGTAAATTGTCCACTATGCCCTGCTCCGTGTCGTTGCTGATGAGGCTTGACTCCATAGGCGAACCGTACCGCCTCCGTTCGCACACGGTAACCCAGTCGTTGCAGATGTTCCGCAGTGCCGAAGCAAAAATCTCCCCGTCCTTTCCGAGCAGACCGTAGATTGACTTGTTCGCCGACTCCCGTGTGGCGCGGTCAGGATGAGGCAGCAGCCCGTTCGCTTCGCCGTACGAAAGCGTCTTCCGCTCCCCCACAACCGAAACGTCGAACAACCGCGTGTTCAGCCACTTGCTCTGCAGCTCCTCCCAAGCGTCCACGCCGAACTGGTCCTTCTCAATAATCAACTGCTCCTCAACTTCAGACAACTGATGCACAACGCGGCGCTGAACCCGCTCCAACGCATGCCTGTACCCAGCCAGAACTGGCTCAGCAATCAACTGCGGTTTGCTCTTGACTAAGGCGCCGAGGTCCAGCGAGAAGAACGCCAACTGCTTCCCCAACCGCGCCTGCAACTTGTTCACCCTGTCATAGAATGCCTGCGTCTCAGGCAAAGCCATGTTCGCCGAGAAAACCAAACTCGCATACAACGTGACATCCTGCAGTTTGGCTTGCAGCGCCTCAAACTCACGAACGCACACTAAGAGCTCTTCCGAAGCGAAGCCCACGATTTTCCCGCGGTACCGTTTCTCGAAAACTTCAGCCGAAGCCTCAGCGTCGCCGAGGGCTTTCAGAACCGAAGAATCAGCTATGCCTGGAAATAATTCAGACAAATCCCATGTAATTTCCTGTTTCGCCATGCCATTCCCCTCGTGTCAGGATTGAATTGTCTATTCGGGTTTATTCTGTGTTTTGCTTCCGTCGCCGCATAGGCAACGCAGCGCTTTAAGTACCTTTTTGGTTATATGGCAAAATATAAGTATCCACACTTCACATAGAATATTTCTAACGGCACCAGTTTAACAAAGAATGCGAGGTGAATTCTAAAGATGATTGTACCCTTGGATTTGGTGAGCGACTTATTTGGCCGCATAACTGGAAACCTTGGCGGCATACCAACACTCATTTTCATGGCTATACCGTTTATCGTCGGCTTAATCGTGGGCTTCCTCGTCAAGAAATTCCTGAAATGGGGAATCCTCGCAGCCATCATTCTGGTCGTCGCTACGTACTTCGGCTTCTTCGGCTTGACTTGGGGCACGCTGGGAAACGTGGGAATGGATGCTATCCAAGGCGGCATACTATTGTTCGGCATGCTGCCGCTCGGCTTAGGCTTCATAATAGGCTTGATCCTCGGCTTCCTATTCGCATAAACGCCCTACCTTCCCCTTCTTTTTTCGAGTACCCAACTTCTTTTTCAATTACAGAACAAAAGCGCGTCGGTCGGGCGAAGTTACACGGGTTTGAAGCAGTACCTTGGCCACTGTGGCCACGCCTGCCCCACAATGCATGACTTGAAATCTACAGTTAACTCCATGCCTATCTTCAACTGCTCCTGCAACACGCCTGAAATCATCCCCGGAATCTTCAAACCGTTCGTAAGCTGCACTATGCCAACAGCGTAGGGCGCCAACGCTTGGAACAGTGGCGGCGCAACGTAGATAACCGTGTACGTTAAAAGTTTTCCTTCTCCAGACACTTCTACCCACTCGAACTCCTGCCCATAACAGTTGTCGCAGAGCGGTCTCGGCGGCAGGTGCATTTTCCCGCACTTAAGGCATTTGCCCGCCATGAGTTTAGCCTGCGCCAAGAACTTGTAGAACTGCTCTATAGTGAACGGCGGTTCCGTGCTCATGCCTGGTCGCTCCTGTAAATGTGCACTGTGGCTGTGGCGCCTGAACCGCCCACGTTATGCGTCAAGCCCACCTTGGCATCTTTGACTTGCCGCCTGTCGGCTTGCCCAGTTAACTGTAAGTATATCTCGTAAGCCTGTGCTGTACCCGTGGCGCCGACTGGGTGCCCTTTGGCTTTTAATCCGCCGCTGGTGTTAACTGGTAACTTTCCGCCCAGCCGCGTTTCGCCGCTTTCAATTAGTTTTCCGCCTCCGCCCATGGGGCAGAAACCTAGGTCTTCGTAAGAGATTAGCTCGACGAAGGTGAAGCAGTCGTGGACTTCTGCCACATTAAGGTCCGCGGGCTTAATTGCAGCCATTTCGTAGGCTGTTTTCGCCGCCAGTTTCACAGATTGCAGACTGGTTAGGCTTTTACGTTCGTACAAGCCGATGGTGTCGCTGGCTTGTCCTGTGCCGATGATGTGCACTGGCTGGTCTGTGTACTTCGCTGCGAGTTCGGGCTTGGTTAGGATGATGCAGCTTGCGCCGTCCGTTATCAATGAGCAATCGTACATCTTCAGGGGCCACGCTACGACTTTCGAAGCTAAGACGTTCTCAACTGTTATTTCCTTCTGCATGTGCGCCTTCGGGTTCAAGCTGGCGTGGTGATGGTTCTTCACGGCGACCTGTGCCATCTGCTCCTGTGTGGTGCCGTACGCGTTCATGTGCGCCGTTGCCATCAAGGCGAATAAGCCTGGGAAGGTGATGCCGTGGAACTGTTCAAACGGGTAATCTGACGCCATCGCCAGGTACTCAGTTACTTCTGCCGTGGTTCGATGCGTCATTTTTTCGACTCCGCCCACTATAACGGTGTCTGCCAAGCCTGAGAGCACGGCGTAGATGCCACTGCGTAGTGCTGCACCGCTTGAAGCGCACGCCGCCTCCGTCCGCGTAGCAGGAATACCAGTTAGTCCAGCCCAGTCCGCAACAGCAGCGCCTGTGTGTCCCTGATGCTCGTAGGCTTCGCCCATGTGCCCGATGAACATGGCTTTGATGTCCCGTTTAGGTTCAAGTTTGGGGCATCGGTCAAACGCCTCTTTCACAGCGTAACTGAAAATCTCCCTTGCGTACAGTCCTTCATGCTTCCCGAACTTGGACAGCCCCGCGCTGACTATGCTGACGAGTGGCTTCCCATTCAAACCATCATTCACCTTCTACATGCCATATTCTATACTACGTGGCGTTTAAAGACTACGCAAATCACGGGTCCTTACTAAAACGTTTCCGCCCATACTCACGCAGTGAATTGTGCAGTCTTCTTTCGCTTCTTGTCCTTGGCGTATTCATAGGTTATGTATGAAAAAGGAAGGAGGAAGCCGATAAGCATGAACAGCGAGAGGGCTGTTTGTCCCATTACCGCATTTCCAATCATGACAAAAAGATAGTAGCCGCAAATGAATATCAAGATGCCCTTTGCCACTTCACCTAAGCGGGTCATGTTTTCACGATTTCTCCAATTTGCTGGCTTCAGCAGATAATGCTTGTGTCTTTTGAATCCTTATTTCAGAGCTTGGTTGCTTTGTACATTGGAATAGCCTTAAGTTTCAGCGCAAGAGTGTATTGGCATGTTTCGCGTGGAGAAAATGACGCCTGAAGACTTCCCCTTCGCCGTGGACCTTGCCAACACCATGAACTGGAACATGACTGCGGAAGACTTCGGCTTCAACGCGTTACTTGAACCCAACGGGTGCTTCACGTTGTTCGACGGCGCAGAACGCGTGGGCGTAGCTACCTGTATCAGTTATGGGCGAGTAGGATGGTTCGGCAACCTCATAGTCAAGCCAGCGTGTAGGCGAAAAGGCGCTGGGACCCTCCTCGTGAAGCACGCAGTAAACTATTTGAAAAGTGCGGGCGTGGATGCCATAGGGCTTTATGCGTATCAGCATCTGAGGGACTTTTACGGCAAGCTCGGTTTTGAACGTGATTCAGATTTTCTGGTTTTGAAAGCAACAGCCGTTTCCTCCGCGGACGAAGGGAAGCTGAAAAAAGCAAAGAAACAGGACATACCCGCGTTAGTGGACTTCGACAGCCAATGCTTTGGGGCTTCTCGGCGAAAACTTTTAGAGCACATCCTTCTCGACGCGAGCAATCTGTGCTGTGTTTCGGCTGAAGGCGGCGAAGTCACCGGGTTTGTTGCCGCCAAAGTCTACGCGGAGATGGCTGAGGTGGGACCGTTGGTGTGCCGCAGAAACCGCGTTGACACCGCCGTAGTGCTGCTTAAGACTGCACTCGGAAAACTGAGGGGCCTTAAGGTTTTCATGTGTGTGCCAGCAGCTGAAACCGCCATTACAGATGTTGCCCGTAAAGCTGGATTCCGCGAAGAATTCCGCGTAGCGAGAATGTTTTTAGGTTCCGTTGCCGCTGGAGACTGCGTGTACGTGGCGGAATCTCTGGAAAGAGGATGAATACTTTATGTCTGATGATTTGTGCCGCATGCTTGTGAACGATTTCCTGACGCATTCGTGGGGAAGCGTGAAAACTCTGGTTGAAGCAGTAAGCGGTTTCAACGCGGAGAACAGGAAGCCAGTTTCGTTATTCATGTTCAAAGACGGCGAGAGAATCAACCAAACCTTCGATGGCAGCCACTTTTTCCTGCGTGGCTCAGTGGAGTACACGAATCCGCAGTTAACCGTGGAGGAAGTTCAGGGCATAATCGGCACGCGTTTGCTTCAGGTCTGCGGTAACTACTTCCAAAGTTACGGCTTGCACGAGCCTGAACCAAGCGATTTTGCCCAAATATGCGAGCTGCTCAAGAAGCCACCTGAAGGAAAAATCGTGGCGTTCCTGCTCAACACCGATGATGCGGAGCCAGACAGGTACAGCATGAACCCTTTGAAGGCGTCGATTGTGGCGAGTGGGCAGAGCGCTTTTCCTGCAGCAAAAGTAAAAACGAATGGGTTGGCGGTTGACCAGCAGTTCGTGAAAAAGTATGATGGAACCTTGATATCTAAAGGAGAAGCGGAACTTTTACAGCAATATCTTGATGATTCCAAGGGCTCTTACTTGGACTTTGTAGACTCGGTTAAGTTCGCGCAGATGGCGAACCTCTCAGAAGTCTTCGACATGGACTTGGGTCTTCCCGCGTTGCGCATGCCCTTGGCAACGTTGCAGGCTGAAACTTCGGATGGCTTGCTTCACCACATAGTAAGCGAGACGCACAGGGACTTCGACGCAGTTAAGCTGGCTTACGAGTGCATGGGTAGAAGCATGAGTAAACGGACCACACTTTTGACGGTGCCCCACTCGCAGAAAAGCTATGGTTCGAAGCGTGCTGCGCGTGGTCGACTTTACTTTAATGATTCGAAGCTTGAGAGCGTCAGCGTGAAGTATCAAACTACTCTGCTTTACCCGAACGACATTGACCCAGACGACGTAAGTGTGGCGAAGGCTGAGGACAGTTTCACTGTTGCCGCTAAGAAACTTGCAGATTATAGTTATGCGGAAACGCCCTCTTCGCCTCAGTTCTTTCTTTACATGCTGGGTTCACCTGAGGATGCGGCGTTGTGGCATGGTGTGGGAGCTTATGCTGCACCGCAGTTGCTGCAGAGTTACACGAGTGTTCGCGACGTTTGCAGGAGAGGGCAGTTGATTCGGGGTTTGCAGGAAAAGTATGCGCTTAGGCTGGAGGTTCCGTTGCAGTTTAACTTGGCACCAGAAGGCATGTGGGTTCACCCTGTGCACAGGAACATTGACGCGAGCATTGGCAGCGTGGAGAAACCTACGGATTTAAGTTGCATGGGCATGAAAATTGAGTATCTTTCCGCCTTCAAGTAACTTCGCATAACTGGAGTAGATTGCCGTGGTCAACGCGTTGGAATATCTTTCGCTGAGAATGCTTCGCTTAGCCCGCAGATTGCACTTGACTAGGTTTGTTTGGATGGCTACGTCAACCCAAAAGTTCACGGACTACTTCAAGGGCTTCGAAAAGGCGGAAGCGGTTAAAGCCATTTTCGGAGAGCAAACCGAAACAGTCCTGCGCAGCCTCAAAGTTGAGTTCATCTGGTTCGGCTACATGGGCGTAGACAACACTGACGGACACCTACTGGTCAACGGACGTTACCTGAACAGCGGCGACAAAACCGACATTTACCTAGACATCGTCCACGAACTCTGCCACATCAAACAGTACATGGATGGACAGGAACTCTTTGACGACCGCTACGATTACGTGGATAGACCAACAGAAATTGAAGCTTACCGCCACACCGTGCAGGAAGCAAAACGCATTGGACTCAGCAACACGAGGATTCTTGATTATTTGAAGACAGAGTGGATGAGCACCGAAGACCTAAAGCGCCTAGTGAAAAACATGAACGTTAACCTTGAAGAATCTGGCTTGAGAGACCCCTAGTGCTCACGGCGCCTACCCCCTCCCTTTTATATAGGTTCAACTTTGGGTTCGAGTACATTGATGGATAACCTGCCCGTCATTCTTGATTTTTCTGTCCCTTTTTTCCAGTGAACAGCGCTTTTCATTTGCTGCGTTGTGCAGACGCAAGTTGAAAAAGACTATATTTTTATATGCAGTTCCGAGTATTTGCGGATGTGCTGTGATTCAAGGTGACTGCCAAGCCCGAAGTTAATTCTAACCAAAGTCTCACATCAGACTATCGCCCGCTTGAACTGGAAAAAGCAGTCCGCCAGTTCTGGGAAAAAAACCAGATACGTGAAAAGCTGGAACTCCGAGAAAAAGATTGCAAAGGCATTTTAGGCTACGTGGAAGGTCCGCCCACACTGAACGGCATTCCCCACATCGGACACGCCAGAGGACGCATCATGAAAGACATCCGCTACCGCTGGAGAACCATGCAAGGCTACTACATGCCTTTCTGGGCGGGATGGGACTGCCAAGGCTTACCCGTAGAGCTTGAAGTTGAAAAAATCCTCGGCGTCAAAAACAAACGCGAACTCCTCGAACGCGTAGGCATGGAGCGCTTCGTGGAAGAATGCAAAAAAGTCATCATGCGGTACCACCGCGAATGGCTCGAAGCCGACAAGCGCCTAGGAATATTCATCAACCAAGCGAAGGCTTACTGGACCTACCGCGACGAATACATCGAACGCGAATGGCAAATCCTCAAACGCGCCTGGGACCAAAACCTGCTTGAAGAAGGACACTACGTTGTGGCTTACTGCCCAGGCTGCCAAACCTCATTGAGCAGCGCCGAAGTGGGCTACGAGGGCAGCTACAAGGAAGTTGAAGACCCTTCACTCTACTTCAAGTTTAAAGTCGCAGGCAGCACCGAGAACGAGTTCTTCCTAGTTTGGACAACCATGCCCTTCACAATCATAACCGACACCATGCTTGCTGTGCAGCCAGAAGCCGAATACGTCAAAGTCAAAGTCAACTCGGAAATCTGGATTATGGTCAAGCAGCGAGTCGAACCTGTCATGCAGGAACTCGGCATAAAGAACTTCACAATTACCGAGACCGTTCAGGGCAAAACCCTTGAAGGAACAAAATACGAGTACCCACTCAAGGACATTATTCCGAAACAGGCGGAGCTTGAAACCAAGCACAAGCTGGTGCACAGAGTCATCGGCGAAGACTTCGTGGACGTCAACACCGCCACGGGCGTCGTCCACCTGTCACCTGGAAACGGGGAAGACGACTTCTGGGCTGCCCAGAGACGCGGCGTGCCAATCTTCGCGCCCTACGATGATGAAGTCAAATTCACCAAAGATGCAGGCATATTCAACGGCGTATTCGCCCGAGATGCCGACATGTTGGTGGTTGAGGAACTCCGCAGCAGGAACGCTTTCGTTGAAGTGAAGAAGGTTAAGCATGAGTATCCGACGTGCTGGCGCAGCCACCACAAACTCGTCTGGCTCGCCCGTAAAGAGTACTTCCTGAGAACCGACAAGGTAAACAGCCAAGTCCTGCAAGCTGCAGAGAAAATCGAGTATTACTTCGATGAACCTAAGAACCGCTTCATAGCCTTCCTCAAAGAAGGCAAACCATGGTGCATCAGCCGCGAACGCGTCTGGGGAACACCTTTGCCAGTGTGGACCTGCGAAAAATGCGGGCAAAAACGCTTAGTCGCAAGCAAAGCCGAACTTGTGCGGGACGCGCTGGAAAAAGTGCCTGCAAACTTCGAATTGCACAAGCCGTGGGTTGACCGCGTCACGCTCAAATGCGCGAAATGTGGCGGCGTCATGCATAGGGAAGATTTTGTTTTGGACACTTGGCACAACAGCGGCGCTTCACCCTACGCGAGGTTCAGCGACGAGGAATTCCAGAGATACGTGCCAACTGCTTTCCTGACGGAGGGCATTGACCAGACCCGCGGGTGGGCAAACTCGCTCCTCTTGGAATACGTAATTTTAACGGGCAAGCCTGAAAGCCCCTACCGCGCGTTCCTGTTCCAAGGCTTAACCCAAGACTCCAAAGGCAGAAAAATGAGCAAAAGCCTCGGCAACGTGGTGGAAACCAACAAGCTCCTCGAGAAGAACAGCGCGGACCTGAGCAGGTTCTACATGATGCGGAAATGCTCGCCCATAGACTTCATGAACTTTGACCTTCAAGAGCTGAACCGCCGCACCTACCAAGTGCTCTCCACGCTGTATCACTTAAGCAGGTTTTTCCT
>CAYGVV010000057.1:0-9598 GCA_964353395.1 uncultured Candidatus Bathyarchaeia archaeon
GATGGGAACCAGCATATTCATAGCCAGCTTCATATTCGGTCTATTCCTGTTGGGAATAATTTTCGTGCTTCAATATTACGTGTTCCAGTTTGATGTATTGTTGGGGTTGCTTCTTGCTGTGGGTGGCACGGCGCTTTTCATACTGTTCCAATATGCGGTAGGTCCAGCAATCGTTAGTGCCACCACGCATCTGCAGTATCTTAAGCCAGGCGAGAACCCGTGGCTTGAAAACACCGTGAATAGTTTGGTGATTAAGAGCGGCATACCCATGCCGAGGCTGGCGGTGGTGCCTAACCCGACGCCTAACGCATTCACTTTTGGAAGAACCAGCAGCAGCGCAACGCTGGCTGTTCATGAGGGACTCCTGAAGAACTTGAACGAGGACGAAGTCAAAGGCGTGATAGCGCACGAGTTGGGGCACATAAAGCACAAAGACTACATTGTAATTACGGTGTTAGCGGCACTTCCACTTTTAGCTTACTTGGTGGCTCAAGTTGCGTTTAACGCTGCATGGTTCAGCGGGGCATCCTCCAGGCGCGGCAAGGACCAAGGAAACGCGGGCGTCGTCTTAATCGCCATTGGCGCAATCTCATTCTTAGTCTACATAATCAGTTTCCTCGCAGTGATGAGGCTGAGCCGACTTCGCGAGCACTACGCCGACGCTTACAGCGCATACCTCACGGAGAAACCCCGAAGCTTGGAAAGCGCTTTGACGAAGATTACATATGGTTTGTCTCTGGCGCCCAAAGCGTCGGCTGAAGCCCGAAGCTTCTACATCGAAGACCCGACACTGGCGAAGCAGGAGGTTTCGATGATAATGGAAAAGAAGGATGAGTACGACTTAGACCACGACGGCGTTCTGGACGAGCGCGAACTGGAGCTAGCCATGGAGAAGGAAGCCACCTCCACCTGGGTCAAGATGAACAGTCTGTTCGCTACGCACCCGCCGACTTTTAAGCGGATTCTACTGCTGCGCGAGATAGAACAAGAGATGAACACAGGCAAGTACACAAACGACAGAATCTACGCTCACGTTTAGTTTTCACATTCTTATAGTTTGAACCCGCGCGTGGTTTTTCTAAGTTAAAAGCGTGTAAAAGCCAAGCGAAGACTAATATCTTTCAATCCGCGATACATTGCAGTAACTACGACGTGAATAACTATGCCCTATTGCCCAGAATGCGGCGGAGAAATGCACTACGTCATAGCCACCAAATGTCAAGTCTGCAAAAGCTGCGGCTTATCCGTTACACAGCAGGAACTCATGGAGCTTAAAGAGAAAAACCGTCCTCCTGAAGAGACTGCTGAGGAAGAACGGGAAAACCGCAGAAAAGAATACTTGAAATGGTGGCTAAGCAAGAAATAGCAGCCGCTTAACATGCGCTTTTGAAACGATCAGGCAGCAAACAGTATAAAAGAAAAACCGCTTTATCTCTACCTTCAAACACCTGCAGAGGAACGTGAGGCACTGTGACGGCGAACATGGAAATAGTCTGTGTGGGCAACGAGTTGCTCATAGGCAAAATATTGAACACGAACGCTCAGTGGCTGAGCAAACGCGCCACCACACTCGGCATAACCGTGAAGCGAGTAACCGTTGCTGCGGACGACGTGAAAGAAATCTCAACCGTCATCCGCGAAGCACTGAAGAGGAAGCCGCAGTTTGTGATAACCACGGGAGGACTGGGACCAACTTTTGACGACAAAACCTTGCAGGGAATCGCCAGAGCATTGCATCGCAAACTCGCAGTCAACGAAGAAGCACTCCGCATGGTTAAAGAGAAGTACGCAGAGTACGCCAAAACAAGAAACATAGGCGGAGCCGAGATGACAGCGCCCAGAGTCAAAATGGCAGCAATCCCAACCGGCACACAGCCCATTTCGAACCCTGTTGGAACGGCACCAGGCGTCAGAGCAGATGCGGAAGAAACGGTTTTGGTGGCGTTGCCTGGGGTGCCTTCGGAGATGGAAGCCATTTTCGAAGCGTCCGTTGCTCCTTTGCTGCGGAAGGCGTCGGGCGACGCGGGTTTTTACGAAAAGAGCGTTTACGCGGATGGCATCATGGAGTCGGTTTTGGCGCCGTTGATAGATACAGTGATGCGCGATAGCCCGCTTGTTTATATAAAGTCGCATCCAAGGCGTCAAGAGGGTAAGCCGCACTTGGAACTTCATTTCTCCACCTCGGGCAAACGCTCAGAGAAACCTGAAGAGCGGCTGCATAAGGCTGCGGCGCAGCTGTCTGGTTTGATTGAGAAGGCGGGTGGAAAAGTCTTTGCCGACGAGTAGAGCAGAGAAAGAGCCACTTCACTATGCAGTTTCTTTATATAAGGGGGTATAGACAAAAAATAGCACTATAGTGCAGGCTAAAACGGAAAAATGATTTTAAAGAAGAAAAGGATAGAAAGCTAAGGTTCAGCCTTTCTCGGCGAAACTTACTTTTTCAGTGCTTTTTTGAGTTCTTCTGCTTTGTCGGTTTTTTCCCATGGAAAGTCCATGTCTTCCCTGCCGAAGTGCCCAAACGCCGCTGTTTTCCTGTAAATCGGCCTCAGCAAGTTCAAGTGGTCAATGATGGCTTTGGGTCGCATGTCAAAGTTCTTCTTCACCAACTCAAGAATCTGCTCATCAGGCAGCTTGCCAGTTTCAAACGTGTTCACTAAAACGCTGATTGGCTGCGCAACGCCGATAGCGTAGCTTATCTGAATCTCGCATTGATCCGCCAAGCCTGCGGCAACAATGTTCTTCGCAATGTAACGTGCCATGTAGCAGCCTGAACGGTCAACTTTCGACGGATCCTTCCCACTGAAGCATCCTCCACCGTGGCTTCCCACTCCACCGTAAGTGTCGACGATGATTTTTCTGCCTGTTAAGCCTGAATCCGCAAGGGTTCCACCGATGACGAAGCGTCCAGTGCCGTTTATAACGTATTTTACGTCTGGACCCAGCATGTTGGCTGGTATGACGTTCTTTATGACTTGTTCGATTATGTCCTTCTTCAAGACTGCGTCTTCGACTTTTCCGTTGTTCTGAGCAGCGATGACAACAGCTGTCACGCGCTTCGGCTTGCCATTATCATACTCCACCGTAACTTGGGACTTGCAGTCAGGACGCAGATACGGCAGAATCTTCTGCTTTCGGCAGTCAGCTAACCGCTTCACAAGTTTATGCGCAAGCATAATGGGCAAAGGCATAAGCTCCTTCGTCTCGTTCGTGGCGAAGCCGAAAACCATGCCTTGGTCTCCTGCGCCTTGTTCGTGGCCTTTGGTTTCTGTTACTCCCATGGAGATGTCTGGAGACTGCTCAGTCAACGACACGAGTATGCCGCAGGTTTCCCAGTCCAATCCGTCTTTGGCGTTGTCCAAGCCAATCTCCTTCAAGGTGTTGCGGACAATCTTCGGGATGTTCACGTAGCAGGAAGTGGTGATTTGACCTGTGATCATAACGGTTCCCTGCATAACCAAGGTTTCGCAGTCAACTCTTGCTTTTGGGTCAAGGCAGAAGATAGCGTCTAAAACGCTGTCTGACACTTGGTCTGCAACTTTGTCTGGGTGACCTTCTCCAACTGATTCTGATGTGAACAAGTATTTTCCGTTGTTTTTCATGGTTGTATCCTTCAGCTTTTTTGTGTGGTGTGAGTTCAATAACCTGATGCTTTTCTTAAAAGTCTTTCTCCGCTGTTGGAGCTGGCTGTTTTTGTGGATTTTGTGGTGGTTTGTTGTGGTTTGTGTGTTTCATCTGTTGCTCTTGCAGTCTATAGCCCCCTCGTTTCTGAGCGGGGGTTGTTTTAGGTTGCTTTTTTGTTTCTGGGTTTGAACTGGGTTTTTCTTGCGTCGTAGAAAGGCTTGAATTGGCTTAAATTGGTTCTGATTGGTTTAGGCTGGTTTGAAGTGGTTTGTTTTGGCGTAATCTGGCTTGTGGTATGTTGTGGCGTCTGGTTTTCCTGCATGTTGGGTTTTCTCAGAGTAGCCTGAAGATTAACTGCTGAGTTCTATCTGGCTTTCACCTCCCTCATCCGCGTCAATTTTGGCACGCTCGTTTGTGCAAAACTGAAAAACCAACAACCTATTAGAGTCCTCACGGAATTTGCTAATTCAGAAATAAATTGACAAATTTATTGAGACTAGAAGCCACATTTGTTAGATGTTTTATGGAATTGGGAGATACATCCACTTCTTTGCTTTTCGTTCGTACTTTCGGACTATCTCGAAACCGCAGTTTTGGTAGAAACTGGATTTTTTGTCGTTAGTCATTATGATGATCAGTCGGCAGCCTACCTCATTAGACAACTGTTTTGCCTTGCTGACACACCACAAGCTGATGTTCAAGCCCACATGGCGCCCACGGTATTTGTTGTCTGTCGCCAGTCTGCCAATTAATAATGCTGGATAGTCCCGTACGTTGGGTTCAAAGGGGAGTGTGACTTTGGTTTGTTTTATCTCGATTTGGCTCATGGCTAAAGTGGCAAAACCGACGATGTTGTTGTGGTGAAAGAACAGGTAAGTTACGCCTAAGTGCTCGTTTTGAAACTGCAGTGCTTCGTCGTGAATGAATTCGTTTAGTCCCATCTCGTCGTCTTCGCTGCAGTCAAATTTGGAGAGGTCATGTTTTTCGTTTAGAATTTCAAAACGCATTTCTCCTGTTTTCACGTAGTCTGCAGCGGACATAGAAAGCAATTGATTAAATTTGCCTTTAAGTTTTTGGTTTTTATTGTTTTTTTGGCTTTATTGCTTTGAAAACTTTGTCGGCGTCTTCATAAACTTTCAGTTGTTTCCGACTTAGAGGTTGCTCTATCTTTCGGGCAAATTCTTCCGCGCACTTTCCCTTCAAAACAGGGGGGTTCTCTGGTCGCATATGCATCACTTCAACAGTTATCTCTTATGCAAGTATGTAAGATGTGGTTAACTTACTTAAGTTTTGCTTCCTTCCAGTGAAGTTTTTCTACTTCGAGACATAAAAAAACATGAAGCTATCAATTTGCGCTTCTACAACTAACTCATACTAATAATTATCAGCGACTTGCTCTTTGAGAAATTCCTTTAGGCTTATTTTCTTGCCTTTTTCCATTTCTTTTTCGGCTGCATCAATCTCCTTCCGCTCTTTCTCAGTTACTTCCTCTTCAGGCAAAAGCATAGCTCTCAAACGCAGAATCTCAAGTTTCACGCTATCCAGTTTCTCAAGAACCAGTTTCAAGTCGTTTTCATTGACTGTAACAGTCACCTGCCAACCCTCTTATTCTTCATAATACAGGAAGACGCTAAATAAAATTATGCAAAGCTAAGATCAACAGGAACCTCACGAAATCTAGAATTAGCAAATTAACTGAGACTATGAGTCTACACTGTTCTGCGGAAGCTGTTCCCTTCCTTATCTACAGAACCGCGGTTCTTTTGAACGGAAAGTAGTCTTTCGCCGCATTCATTTTGATTAAACATCGTCGTGCATGGCAGCCAATAGAGAAACGACACCGGGATAAATCAGGAAATGGTGAAGTTGAAAAGCAGGCGAGGCCTCAGCGTATCCTTAAGATATGTTCCTCAGAAACGAGTTTTTGGAGGTCCTCCTACTGCATAATGTGGCAAAGGATAGAGCATATCTGTTCCTTCCGAATATCATGTGCTTCAGGCATTGCAGCGGAAGCGGAAAGAAAATTTCCTGAGTAAATCAAACTGGTTATTGCAGGATTGTCACAGCCGCTTTTTTTATCTCCCGTTAGTAATGATGCAAAGAGGGAGCCAAGAAACAAACGATATGCGAATGGCTTTTGAACAAACATGACAAATAATAATAGGTTATTCAATTAATTGATGATATGCGAAAACTGGGGGAGCCTAAACATGACAAATAGAATAATGATAACGGGAGGGGCAGGTGCCTTGGGTTCATCACTTACAAACATGTTACTTGCCCGCGGTTTTCAGGTGACCGTTGTCGACCGATTGCAGAAGAATTGCGCTTGGAGGCTAAAAGGATCCTTAAGCAACAAGAAGTTAGACTACGTTTGGAAAGCCGTTGAAGACCTGACTAAAGAAGACATTGATGGAATTGATACAATAATTTACTGTAGTGCTCAAGCGGACAGACCTCTAGGCTTGTCAAGCCCAAGATATACCGTATTCAACAACATAATGCCATTGGTTCATACTCTCGAACTAGTGAAGGGTTCAAAATTGGCGCGGTTCCTGCTCCCTAGCTCGGGTACAATTTTCCTTGGCGTTCCAAATTCTGAAATGCCAGTGAGTGAAGACACTACGCCCAAACCGTCGAATCCTTACAGTGCATCCAAGTTTATGGAAGAGGTTATCTGCCAATCATATTCAAGGGCTTATGACTTTCCAGTAGTTGTTTTACGGTCAGGGCTTGTATATGGTAGAGGAATGCGTCTCGACATAAGCATTGCTCAATTCATTATGAAAGGTTTGGCAAATGAACCCATGCACGTTCGTTCGCCGCAAGCGACAAGGACTCCTGCACATATTGATGATGTCTTGAAATTCTGGATCAAAGTAATAGAATCTGATCCTACTAGATTTGCTGGAAGAATAATTCATACTGTACCAGGAATTGAGTACTCGATTGCGACAATAGCAGAAGAGGTAAAGCGAGTCTTAGGTTCAAACTCTGAAATAATATTTGGCGAATATGAACATGGAGAATTGGTCAATGGCTTACCTGTAAGAGAGTGGACTGTGTCAAAGACCGCCAGCGAACTTGGAGTTAATTGCGACGTAACTCTTGATGAGGGAATTAGCCGCACAATTCCATATATTGAAGAGATAATCGGCAATGGAGAAGCGTTGATTAATTAAAATAAGGGCGTGGGATGGAAGTGTTTTATTTCTCATGGTATGGCTTTAGCCCAAACAAGAAACTACACTTGACTGCGCCAAGGATTGAAACAGCCAAAGAAATATCCATAGTGATGCCCGTAAGGAAGAACCAAAAAGGAATTGAAACTTTCCTAGAAGATTTTTTCAACACTCAGGCAGCCGAATTCTTACCGTTAGAGGTAATAATCGTATGTGACAAAGGCGAGTCGGTAATATTGCCGCCAAAGTCACCTAATTATCCAATTGATGTGAGGATATTATTGTCAAATGAAAAAGGTCCCGCTGCTGCAAGGAATGTTGGATGGCGAAACGCAAAGGGCGCATGGATCCTTTTCACAGACAGCGATTGCAGGCCGACACCAACTTGGCTAAAAGGATACCTTCAAGCCAGCAATGGATCGATTGGATATGCAGGCAGCATTCTCGCATTCGGAGATGACTCAATTTCAAAATACTACCAAAGCCAAAACATACTCATGCCGCCAATGGGCAACCAATCAAATTCCGCTTGTTCACCAGATTATCTCATAACTGCAAACGCTCTAGTTTGGAAAAAAGCCCTAGAAAAAATTAAGGGTTTCAACGAAGTAATAAAAATAGCCGCAGGTGAAGATATTGATCTCGGTTTCAGATTGCGCGAAATTGGCAACTTGAGTTTTTCCATAGATTCAGTGATATTGCACGACTTTAATGATGGCCTATTTGGGCTCATCAAAAGATTCAGGCGCTACGGGAAAGGAAATCATATACTCGCAGAAATGTACAATTTGAAAATAAAACCAAGACGATTCACACCTCGGAAAAAGAGCTTCACAAATTACGTATTAGCTTACATTCAATATCTTAGTATGCTGTGGGGCTGGTACTTCGACTAGCGTTGGGTCTAAACTTTTAATAAGTAACTATTCTGATATTCTTAATTACCTGAACATGCAGGCAGAGAGGAACATCATAGCACTGGTTTTCACTATGGACGCGAACGAAGCCACGAAGAACGCGTTACAATGCGTTTTAGAAGCAAAAAAAGACGAAACCATAGCCATTTTCTGCGACGACACAAGAACCGAAATCGGTCAAGCCTTCCAAAAGGGAGCGCAAACCCTGCAGTTAAAAACAAAGCTGATTCTGCTTAAAACAAACGCGGAAGTTTTCCGAACAGAAATCCCACCGAAGCTAACGAAGTACCTGGCAACCCAGAGACCAGACATCTACGTGAACCTTCTACGCGGAACCAGAGAGGAAACCCCCTTCAGAATAAAACTCATCCACGCCGAAACCCAAGACCACAAAGCACGTTTAGGACACTGTCCAGGCGTAACCTTAGACATGCTCACCCAAGGCGCACTCGCACTCACGCTGGAAGAGCACAGGCAGATACAGAACTTCGCTGAAAAACTCATGCAAAAACTGCAGAACGCAGTCAAACTGAAAATAAGCAATCCCTCTGGAACGCAGCTTACTCTCAGCGTCAAAAACCGACCCTTCTTCACGGATACAAAACTGGATTGGAAACTGATGAAGTGGATGAACCTCCCAACAGGAGAAGTAATCGTTGCGCCAGTGGAAAACTCGCTTGAAGGCAAACTTGTCTGCGACATGGCAATCGGCGGAATTGGACCCGTAAACACGCCAGTCACAATCACAGCCAAACAGGGCAAAGTAGAAAGCGTAACATGCGAAAACGCTGAACACCTAAAAAAAGTGCAGCATTCGCTCCACATAGACGCTATGGCGAAAGTTGTAGGTGAATTCGCCTTCGGCATAAACCCCAAAGCAAGATTCATCGAAGAGTTCCTTGAAACCGAGAAAATGTTCGGCACCGTGCATATAGCTTTCGGCGACAACACCGACATGCCAGCGGGAAAGAACAACTCCGCAAACCACATGGACTTCATGATTTCCAAACCCACCGTCCACGCCGTAACCGAAAACGACTCAATAATCAATGTGCTCGCTGACGGAGCTTTCCAAGAAAGTAAAACAAACGAAAACCTACCTGAACAGCAAGAGGAGAAACTTCCTATAAGCGAATTCTACAAAGTCATCGAATACGTGACTATCTTCAAAAGCAACATCTGGTGGGAAGCCATAGTAGTCTTCGAAACCTACGGAAAACGACAACTAGGCTTATACCTATGGCAGAAACGCAACGACCAGTGGAAGCGGAAGAACAAGTTCGGCATCCGAAACCTCGACGAATGGAACAAGCTGAAAAAAGCCGTTGACCAATTGGCACCGAAACTTGCCACGAAATAGCACTTCTTTCTCAGATTTCAGCCCTTGAAAGCACCGCTTCCGCGATATTCTCCGTAAATTAATTATAATAAGTACCCACTAAGATAAGACTAGGGGAGGAAAACACGGCGTCCACGCTTAAAGAGTTCATCTCAGGCCTAGCTGGAGCAAAAGCCCCAGGCCCAAACACCACATTCACAGTGTTCCACATATTCTACGCTCTGGAACTCATGTCTGAAAAAACCGTCGGACGCAACAAGCTGGCTGAAAAATTAAACGTCGGCGAAGGCGCCATACGCACCATAATAAGTCGACTTATAGACGCTGGACTAATAGCCACGTCAAAAGAAGGATGCACCCTCACAAGCAAAGGACTGCGCACCTGGAAAGAGTTCGAAGAGGCTTTCCCCAAGAGAATGGCAGTTGAAAACAACGAGTTAGCCACAGCTGACTACAACTGCGCCTTCTTAGTTAAAAACAGCGGGCACAAAATCAAATCAGGCATTGACCAGCGCGACGCAGCAATTGTGGCTGGGGCA
>CAYGVV010000058.1:0-2781 GCA_964353395.1 uncultured Candidatus Bathyarchaeia archaeon
ATATGACTTCTTCTTCAACCCATTTTTCGCCCTGAATCGTTAGCTTAAACTCTGGTTTGGCTGGGTCAGGCTTGAACACTTGTCCACGCTTGGTCATCTCGTTCAAGCGGGCGGGAACCATGCTTTTTATGCCGCTGGACTCCAAAAGTTTCGTCACCTGCGCAGCCGTGTTTTTCCGTTCGTCCGAAGCGTACAGGACTAGTCCCACAGCCTCGTAGTGGGTCAGGTTTTCCCGCGTCACTATGACTGGCCCTTCAGTGGTGGGTTCAACAATGCCTTTCAATTGGGCGCCCGAGGGCATGAGCCTGTTTGAAACGAAGTCTGACAGTTTCTCCACGAAGTTCTCCGGAATAGACTCCAGCATGTTGAGAATCTCCTGTGGCGTGTCGCCTTCAATGGTGACTTCGCCGAAAGGGGTTTTTATATATGCCTTAATTTTTTTCGTTGTCATTTACCTCCTGAGCTTATTTGCTTCTTCTCGGCTAATATGTAAACGAAACCAGTGTTTGTGTTCCAACGCCTCAGCAGCCCCTTCTTCGCGAGCCCATCTAGCGAGGATGCTAAGACGCGCTCTGAATACTTGAGGTCATTGGCTTTCAGGGCTTCCTTCAGCTCTTCAACTGTTCGGGGTCGCCATTTGCCCCAGTCGCTCTCCAGAATCCGCAACACAGCTTTCTCGGCGTCCTCTGTGGCGGCTATCTTCGGGTAGTTCTGTGCGGGTGCTTCAGAAGTTTTAGCCGTTTTGGTTTCATCGGCGGTTTTCACGGTGATTGTTGCCACCGTTTTGGGCTTCACACTTTCGAAAGCCCTGTTAATATTAGCGATTAAGTCTGGGATGCTCTCAACGGTTTTCATAACTTCTTCATGTGTTCCGCTGAGTTCTACTTCGTACTCGCCGATTTTGACGCGCAGCAAGAAGCCTTCAGTTTTTTCGTCTACCCGTTTTTTCTGCAAGCTCATCCCACGTTATACACGTTTGTTATGCTTTTTAGCATTTGCGCCACGAAAGTGTCAAATCAGAAAAAAGAACAGCGCTAGTGACAACTAAGGAAAAAGGGCGAGATAGTTCAGTTTTCGCCTAACCAAATCGCTGACCACATCCGGGTTTGCTTTTCCCCTGACTTCCTTCATAACCAAACCCATCAACATGCCAAAGGCATTCTTACCCTGCTTCTCCACGGACTGCTTGTTTGCCGCGATCACTCGGTCAATTACCTGCTCCAGTTCCTCGCAAGAGAACATCTTCAAACCCAAAGCATCCATTGCATCGCGTAAACTACTGCCCTCGTTCTTCGAAAGCCAAGTGAACACATCCGACACCGCTTCCTTCGTGAGTGCCCCTGAACCGATGCACTTGAAGATTTCTTTCACTTGCGCGTCGGATACATTTTCCACTTGGACACCGTCACGCTTCAAAGACTTCAAAGTTTCAGTTAGGAACACTGCAACGGTTGTGGCGGACACGCCGCTTTCTTTCACGATAACATCAAATAATACGTTATGCTCAGAGTCGACGGTTTGCTTTGCTAACTTCTCGTTTAAGCCATACTGTTTCGTCAAGCTTTGAATCTTCTTTTCAGCAGATTCAGGCAGGTTCAAACGTACCCTCCTCGCAAACTCGTTCGTAATCAACGTCGGCGGAATATCCGTCTCAGGATACATTCTTGCTGCGCCAGGTCTGGGTCGCATGTACCGCGTTGTTCCATCTTCCTTTGCAGTTCGCGTTTCAGCGGGCACACCGTTTAAGGCTTCTTTCGCTCTTTCAACGACCGCCTTCAGAGCATCCGCCGTGTTCTCGGGAGTGTCAGCGACAAAAACCACAGCGTCCTCAGGCTCAGCCGCCACAGCCCTTCTCAGCGCCTCAACCTCTTCCGCCGTCACGCCGTAATTGGGCATCTCGTCCGTGTGGAAAATGCCGCCTACTCTGCCCCAGAACTTCGCGCGGTCAGACAGCTCCGTGCCCACCCGAAAATCAGGCATCAACTCCCGCTTCAGGAAACCAGCGAACCCCGCAAGCTTCAGCGCTTTAACTACCTGCTTCTTGTCTATGGCTTTGCGGATAACCTTGCATTTTGTATCCTTGAAGACTTCGGTTACGTCGCGGATGTCTTCTTTGATGGCTTCCGCTTTTACTCCTTTAGCGTTTAACTCGTCTTTAACGGCTATTAGGCCTAGTTGGCGTTGAACTTCATACTCCACCACCTTGCTAATCAAGTCCAGTTCTTGGACACCTTTGATTTCGATTAGGGCGCCGTTTGGAAGTGACACGTTCAAGTCCTGCCGAATAGTTCCCAAGCCGCGCATGACTCTGCCAGTGTCCCGCAGAATCCGCCCAATCGCCAACGCCACTTCCTGCGCTTCTTGAGGCGAGTAAATCACGGGTCCCGTTGCCACTTCAATGAGTGGTATCCCCAAGCGGTCAATGCGGTAGCGGATGATTTTTCCTTCCGCTTCAGTGCCCGTTTTCCTGGCTGCGTCCTCCTCTAAACTGGCTGCTTGGATGGGGATGATTTTCTCGCCAACTTTGATCCACCCGTCTAAAGCGATTATGCAGGTTCGCTGGAACCCCGTAGTGTTGGAGCCGTCTATCACGGTTTTGCGCATGACGTGAACCTCGTCGATGGGCTGCGCGTTCATCATCAAAGCCGCCATAAGCACAACCTCCACCGCCTCCACGTTCAATGGGTGCGGCGGTTCCTCATCCATCTCGACAAGACAGGCAGTCGCGCGGTTCGCCTCATACAAAACCTTGACGCCCTTCTGGAACTCAAAGTAAGCCGC
>CAYGVV010000058.1:2791-9542 GCA_964353395.1 uncultured Candidatus Bathyarchaeia archaeon
CAGTTCACTCTGTGTAGGTCTCAACCGTCGCAGAAACACAATTTCAGGTTCTTCCTTAAACAGCTCAGGCGGGCAACTGCAGAACAGCTTCGCCGAAGTGGCTAGCTGCTGGTGAATTTCCAAGCCCACTTTCAAGCCGACTTTGGCATAATCAATTGCCAATCTATTTGCCTCCTTCTTTGATTTGTGCCTCTTGGGGCAGCGTCCGCGGCGAAAACTCGCCTGCGACGTTCGTTTTGAAGAGTTTTTTTGCTGCTTCAGCGTCTCTGGTTTGCCCCAGAACCCACATGAGTTTGACCAGCGCGGTTTCTGGGAACATGTCGTCCGTGGGGACCACGCCTAACTCAAGGAGGTCGCGGCCTGTGTCGTACACGTTCATGTTCACGCGTCCCCAAATGCACTGCGACGCTAAAGCGACCACTACACCTTGGCTGACGGCGTTTTGGATGGCGCCGAAACAACGCTTGCTCACATGACCCAAACCTGAACCTTCAAGAAGTATGCCTTTCGTGTCTCTTTCCGTGTACCAGTCAATCACTGAAGGGTCTAGTCCTGGATAAAACTTGACTAATGCCACTTTGTCGGTGAACTCAGGCTTCAAAACCAGCTTGCGTGCTGAATCGCGTTTTCTGTAATCCGCGGTTAACATTAATGTTTCCTGTTCGGTTACACGCGCTATAGGCGAGGCGTTCACGGGCTTAAACGTGTCCCTTCGGCTAGTGTGGCACTTCCTCACCTTGGTTCCTCTGTTGAAGACGATAGCGGTGTCAGCCACAGTTTCATGCATGGCTATAACCACCTCAGCGAAGGGTCCGTACGCCGCAGCTTTCACTGCGCCAATCAAGTTCGTGGCTGCGTCGGAACTCGGGCGGTCAGAACTTCGCTGCGCACCAACCACTATCACTGGAACAGGCAACTCCTGCAAGGCAAAACTCAAGGCTGCAGCAGTGTAAGCCATCGTGTCTGTGCCGTGGGCTATGATTACGCCTTTCGCGCCTTGTTCTATGTGCCGTGCGGTTGTCTGCGCGATTTCAGTCCAATGCTTCTGCGTAATGTTCTCGCTGTAAAGACTGAACACAATCTGAGTATCCACCTGAGCAAGGTCAGCCAATTCAGGAACCACACCATAAAGGTCGCTTGCAGAAAGCGCGCTTCTCACAGCTCCCGTGCGATAGTCTACACGGCTGGCTATGGTGCCGCCTGTGCTCATAATCACCACTTTCGGCAAGTCCTGCCTCTGCTCTGGAAGCGGCGGCGACGCAAAAGACGGCTTTGCGCCCTTGCCTATTTTCTCTATTTTCACTGCTGACGTGAGGCGGATGCCGATGTTGTAGCCGCTTTTCATCTTGACCACAATGTGGGTGTTGTCGCCGTATTCTGAACGGGGAATAAGGATGCCCTCGTACGTTTTCCCGTCGCCTGTGACACGTACGATGTCGCCTACTTCGCATTCTGCTTTCTTGATGGCTTCTAACGCTTCGCCTTTATAACCTAAATTCTCATCTATTTGACTCATCTCTTCTGTTCCTCCAACTTTTTCGAAACGTAAACTCCATCGCGGCTGTAACCGAACCGCATGTAATACTGTTTTGTGCCTAAGGCACTAATAACTAAAAGCTTCTTTAAATCATAATCCTCTCTTGTCACGCGCTCTGCCTCGCCCAGCAGAACTGCGCCGTAGCCTTTGTGCTGCCACGCGCTTGCGGAGTGCTTTCCCACGGGCACCAGTGGACCGTAAACGTGCAGTTCCCGCACGACAGCGGAAGCCGAAGCCGTAATCTCGGGTCTATGCGCTTTCGCTGAGGGGATTCGCAGGCGCAAATAGCCTATCAACACGTCGTTTTCGGGGTCTTCAACGGAAAGGAACACTTCCCTGCCTCCAGATGCCTCATACGTGGTGGAAAGGATTTTCACCTTTTCCAAGTCAGGCTCTACTTGGTCAACTGCCAGCCGATGCCCGACTTCTCTGCAGCGAATGCACGCGCACCGCTCGCCATGTTCAGCGAGTTGCTTTTGGACGAGTTGGCGCAGGTTGCTCTTTTTCACACCTGCCACAATCAGCCGCGCTGGAATATCCCGTTGCACGCGCATGACACGCACCCAAGGCGGAATTATCCGCTTGACTTCCGCGGTTAGGTTGGTGGCTTCTTCAGTTGTGTAAGGCTTGTAAGCGCCTTCTTGGTACCACTTGTGCGTTTTCGTGCCTTCAAGGACGAGGCAGGGATAAATCTTTATCATGTCAGGCTTGAACGCTGGGTCAGTAAAAATTCGTTTGAACGCTTCGAAATCCAAGGTGGGAGAGGAACCAGGCATTCCAGGCATCATGTGGTAAACAATTTTTAAACCAGCATCTTTGCATACTCGCGTGGCTTCCTGCACGTCGGCAACCGTGTGAGTTCTCCCCACTAAACGGTAGATTTGGTCGCTGGGGTTCTGAACGCCGAGCTCCACGCGGGTCACACCCATGTCCAACAACGCGTCTACGTGGGGTTTTTTCGCCCAGTCTGGGCGGGTTTCCACGGTGATGCCTACGTTGCGTGTTTTGCTTGTTTCCGCGTTGGCTTTTGCCTCTTCCAAGTTCGCGGATTCCTTTTCGGTTATGGCGTCTAAAGCGCGCTGGATGAACCATGCTTGGTATTCTGGTGGTGTGGCGGGGAAGGTTCCGCCCATGATGATGAGTTCTATTTTGTCCACGCGGTGTCCGATAGCTGTGAGCTGTTCAATGCGGCTGCGCACTTGCATGTACGGGTCATAGTTGTTTTGTGCTCCGCGCATGGCTGCGGGTTCGTGGCCTGTGTAGCTTTGTGGACTGCCCGTTGCTGGTCCTCCTGGGCAGTAGGCGCATGGTTCAGGTTGTGGGCAGGGATAGGGTTTGGTCATGACGGCTACGACGGTTACGCCTGAGATGGTTCGTGTGGTTTTTCTGCGTAGAATTGCTGTGAGTTTGTGTTTTTCTTTGGTTGTTAGGGCGCTGATTAGGTTGGCGTTTGTGGGTATTTCTTGGAGGTGGTGTTTGGCTGCGATTTTGAGTTTGATGCGGTTTACGTCGTTGTGTGTGGGTGATGGCATAAGCATTAGGGCGTTTATGATTTCTCGGACTGCTTCATCAGCGTTTGCCATTGGCGGGTCGATTTAGAAATGGCGGTGAACAGATAGATAAACTGCGCTGGCAGAGAAGAAAATTGGGTTCTGTGGGGATGTTGTGTTTATAGGAAAATTGCCATTCTGTATTCGTCGCCGTATTTGCCTTTAAGGTATATCTCTTTGCTGAGTTTTCCTTCTATTTCAAAACCTGCTTTTTTGTACAAGTGAATGGCTCTTTCGTTGTCGGTGTTTACTATGAGGTAGACTTTTCGTAGCTTTTTTGTTCTGGCGATTGCTAGCATGTGGTTTAGGAGTGCTGTGCCTATGCCCATGTTTTGGTAGTTGTCATGCACGGTTAAGCCGAGTTCTGCTTTGTGTTTGAAGACTTCTTGCGGGTTAAATTGGAGTGATGCTGAGCCGATGATTCGCTGGTTATTTTTCTCTTTTGTGACGGCGACGATTGGCAGAACTTTATCGTAGTCGATGTTGTTTGTCCAGCTTTCTATTCTTTCTCGGGTGAAGGGAGGAATCAGGTTTGAGAGGCTTTCTTCTGATAGCGTTGAGAACATTGACCACAGCATTTCGGTGTCGCTGGGTTTTTCTGGGCGAAAATTTACTCTCTTGCCATTTTTTGCGGTGAATGCAGTTTCCCATTCCTTTGGGTATGCCATATTCTGCCCTCAATTCTCAACCGATCTGTTTCGTGAACGGGTAACCTGTCTATGTGGAGTAGCTGGATAAAACGTTGCCTAGTTATCCTGAATTTAGGGTGAGCCAGTTACATATTAACGAGAAAATCAGCGTAAGGGCTATCTTACATCCAGTTTTGTCCAGGCTTCCGCTGCAGAATCACGCGTTTTTCGTAGTTTCGGCGTGTTCTGTTTTTTGGGCTGGGCTTGGTTTTTTCTTGAGCTTGGATTTTCGGGGTTTGCGACCTTACTTTTCCAGCTTTGGATAGTGAACCGTGAGTTGGCATTTGTGCACCTGACGCTGATAAAGCATAAATGTAGCACTTAAACCTTTACCCGTAAATTTTGCTGTACTATTGCTTGGAAAAGACTATAGCCCCCTTATATATAGGCAGAAAAGTGAGTTATGTTTTCTTCAAATTTGTTGGTGTTGTTTTGTATGTGTTTGTTTGGTTTGTTCTGTTTCTTTCGTTTGGCGTATGTGCCTAGTTTTTGTGGAGGAAACAATAGCTTCGAGAAGATTAATGGAGATCGCATTGCTTGTTTACGAGGGCATCCCAATCTTCAACAAGGTTATGAATTTTGTTTACCTAAGTGATGGCATTAGCTTGATGCGGCGGAACTGAATTGCGTTGGCGGCAACGTATTTATCAGTAAGAGTTATTTTGGATGACAACAAGGGTGTTTCAGCGCAGAGGTAGCCAAGCATGGCCAAAGGCGTAGGCTTCAGGAGCCTATCGCTTAGGCGTTCGTGGGTTCAAATCCCACCCTCTGCACCATTCCACTTCCAGAACAGGCAGAATTGGATTTCCTTAGCCAAAACAGTAGAAGTCGTTACAAGTATCGCGAAGCAGGGAGTTGAAGTCTACATTTTTTAGGCTGACGAGGTTTCACCTTTCCGAACAATGTCAGCCTAGAGAGTAGTTGAACAAAGACAGTGGAGACTCTCGGTGTTGTTGCTTAGTCCATTATCAATTCAGCTGTCTTTTCGTTTGAACGCATTTTTCTCAGCTTGCCTGTCCTTTAGAAACATATCAACAGAGGTAACTATAGTCTTTAAAGCGTTTCCATCAGGGTCCTCGTCGAGATTTATTCCCGCAGATACCAGATACCCTAACATGTAGCTAACGGCCGCAATCGGATAGAAACAAAGTTCTCCACGAGTCGCGTGTACTACAGGAATAATGGGCAAAAATGCGCTTCTAACTGTTGCTCTGAATTCACTTATTGAAGGCTGTTCCCAAGATTTTAGCAAACCATAAAAATCATGATCTTCCTCAATTTGGACAGGGGCTGGATTACCACCAGTAACTTCAACACCGAAAAACATTTTTCCATATAAACCGCTATAGAGCGGTGCTGCTGTTTCCACTATCACTTTCTCTCCTTCAACTTTTATTGAACTAATAATCGCAGTCCCTCTGTCGAAAATCGGAATCCTCCGGTCCTGTTCCTGCGTTACAGATACTCCAGTTGGAGTTGTTGGAGTTAGCCAAGCGTACCAAAACGGTAAACCGCCAGCACAAGCGAATACGCCACCTTTCGAAATATATTCACCGATTTTGTAAAAAGACGATAGCTTGTTTAGGTCTGTTTCCGGGTACTCCTCACCGAACGGGTTCAATATGAGTGCATATTTTTCGGATATTGATGATATGGATATGTCCTCGCAATCATATCCCTTATTTCGTAGTTCATCTATCCAATCTTTTTTCGAATACTTTGTATAAGGACTTTTGATAGCTCCGCACACAACTTCGTTATGGGGATCATTGACTGCCCCATTCAATATCCCAACTTTTCTCATGTTTCTCTTCGACAAAGTCTTTCCTCTTATGATTTTACAACAGAAACCATATGCTTGCGTCGCCAATGCTAACTTGGCTTTCGATTTGTTTTCGTCAAAAATATCATCAGGTGAAACTCCTGAATCCGGAATTCCGTACTCGGATAGCTCCCTTATGGTCTGAATGGCTGATCCTACTTCGATAAATTCGAAGAATCCAGTACGAAATAAGTTGGGCACATTTCGGAGCAATAAGCCAAATTGTTCAGCAACATCATGTGTCTTCCCTATCGGAACGCTAACGTACCGCGAAGCCGCCTTAAAGCTATACTCAATGGCGGCCATAGAAAACTGAACTGATTGCGGAAATTTTTTTAGCCGAATATTTTCAGCAGCGGCCTTAAGAGAGTCTGTTGCCAAATCTAGAAAGATTTTGCCGCCCCGTTCCATCCAATCTTGCGTCATGGTATCTTACTGGCATTGCAGTAGTATTTATTTTTTTAATCCTTAATCAATTCTAAATTTCTTATGCCAAATATAATGATACTCATGCCTAGGTGAGTGCGAAAAACTTGGAGACGATTCCAAAAACCTTGCTCGACGGTCGAGAATCACGGCGTTCCCTTCTCGGCCGGCATGTGCCTTGACATGCACAATTATTTTTCGAATCTGCTGAAGATACTCCCAAAGACCAAAGAAATGGAGCGAAAGACGAGGAGGCTTACCTGAAATTGCGCAATTACATGGTGAGAAGTGCAGCGCAATTTGAAATAAGGCGATCTTATCTTGAAGAGGTTCGTGGGTTCAAATCCCACCTCCGCACCAAAACTGCGAAGAACGTCAACTGTTCAATTCGAATGCTCTTTCGCTCAACCTTACTAATAGGAACCGTTTCTTCATTGGGCAAAATATAAATCTGTATTACATGTATTACTCGTATAGAGTTGGCTAGTTGTGCAGAAAGTCATAGAAAAAGAAACGATCGTCCCCGTGCGCTTCCCCAAGCACAAACTCGAGAAAATTGACGAAGCGGCGAAACGGGTGGGAGCAAAGTCCAGAAGCGCTTTCATTAGAGATGCCACTGAAAAGTATGTTCAGGAAGTTGGCGGCTTGAAAGTCATTGAAATAAGAAAAAACGTCAGTCTGAAGGAAGCTAGAACAGAGATTCTTGCTTACTTGAAAGAGCACAAGG
>CAYGVV010000059.1:0-9380 GCA_964353395.1 uncultured Candidatus Bathyarchaeia archaeon
CACCACCATAATTGACGAAACAAAAATGCGCCAAAAACTCCAGGAACTAATCGAAAAAGCCCAAGCGACTAACATAGTAGTCGACGGGCACTACGCCGCCGCCGTCACCCCAAAAAACACCGCCACCCACATCTTCGTCCTAAGACGCAACCCCATACAACTGCGCGAGTTCATGCAGAAATGCGGCTTCAACCCACGCAAACAATCCGAGAATCTGGCTGCTGAAATTTTAGATGTCTGCCTTGTGGAAGCGTTGTGTGAGCATCCGAAGGAAAAAGTCTGCGAGCTGGACGTTTCCGACAAAACGGTGGAAGAAACGTTGAACGAAGTGCTAGCTATCATTGAAGGTAGAAGAAAATGCCGCGTTGGCTGCGTTGACTGGCTCGGCATGCTGGAACGGGAAGGCAAAGTCGGCGAGTACCTGGAAATCTGAGCCGCGTTTTACATGAGGCTTGTAGCCATTTTGTGCCGCGTCAAAAGAGTGATTTTGCGCCTGTTCGAGTAAGACTTCGCGTGGTCGCTGAACTTCTCCCCAATCATTATCGGGTTCGCCAAGCCTACATCCGCTGAAGAGGTGTCTAAACTGATAATCACGTTGACGCCTATGGTTCTGTTCCAGTCGCGTATCCAAACCACGTGTTCATCGTGTCCTTTCTGGACGATGAAGTCAAATCGCCGAGTGACCCCGCTGTTGCCCTCAAGTTCGGTGGCTTCATTCTTCACTTTGTAGCCTTCTTTTTTGAAGTAGCTAATCGCTGTGTCCATTAAACGTGTGTTTGGCTTTGATTTTTCTTCTTTGCTCATCTGTTTGCACGCTCTTCCAATAATGTTATCTAAGTGTGTGTGGAAAAGGCTTTCGGAAGAGGCGCATGCAATGACCGTGACCTTCGTCGTAGAATGCAACATTTGCGGTGGTTTGCTGCTTGCTGCAATCGGCCAGAAGACGCGCGTGTGCCCTTACTGCGGCGCACGAGTGGACCTGCACAGAGCCAAGCGATTAGCCAGGGCACAGGATGCTTTTGAGGCTTCGGAAATTCTGCGGAAAATCAAGAGTGAAAGGCAATCTAACGCGCGGAAGACGGGCGCGCAATGAGTTGTTCTGCAATTTGGGTCTTTTTGGCTGCGGTTGGTTGCGGTCTGCTGTTTTTCGCTGTTTTCTGCTGCTGATGGCTGGTTCAGTTTTCTGTAGTCTACTGCTGTGAAGTGCCTACCCCCTCCTCTATTTATAGACTCAACGCCTGTTGGGGCTCATATGTTGTCGGTCTAGGCGTTTTCTGTAGAAGAGTGTTTGCCGAGCAAAACCTGAGCAGGAAAACAAGCTTTTCAGTCTGCAGTTGCAGGCGACTTCTCTGCGAACATTTCCTTTAACTCAGCTTCAATTGTCATGCGTCTCAATCAGTACAGTCCACACAATTTTAGGTTATCTGGTGGGGTTCTTTTCTTGGAATTTTGAGGTTGTTGAAGTGTTTGTCGAATGAGACTATGGCTTCAACGTTTGTGTCGAGCGCGATTGCGTATTGGATGGCGTCGTCCATGTCGAGTTTGTTTTGGGCAGCTAACTCTGTGGCTTTGATTTCGCTGGTTAAGTCAGTTGGGTACACGCGTAGTCCCTTGTAGCCTGTGAGGCTTGAGAGGAAAACTTTGATGCCTTCTAGTTTTTCGTAGCTGTACATGGTTACGATTATGGAGTGTATTGTGAAGTCGGTAACTATCCCGAGTTTCTTGCCTTTTCTGAATTGTTCAAGGAGTTTTTCGCATTCTTCCTTTCGGGCTTGAAGCAAAAGGACTTCTAGAAAAATGTTGGTATCAACAAGGTACATGGGTAAGCACTTTTTTCGCCCAAAGCTTCTGAGTCTCATGCTGAAGAGTAACCGAGTCTACGTTCACGTCTTTGAGGAGTCCCTCGATGGCTTTTACGGGGTCACCTTCGAAGGGTGCGGGCTCTTTTTCAGTGGTGGAAAGCCATTTGAGGATTGCTTCCTCTGCGGCTTTGCTGAGGGCACCTTTTCCATAGCCGAACCTCTTCATGGCTGTTTCCCTGAATTTTTGCTCCAGTTTTGGGTTAATTTGTACCCTGAGCGACATACTGTATTACCATATTGCTATATGGCTGAATTGACATTTATACCTTTTCAAAGATTAATGTTTTGGGTTTTCTGACAAGGGCACGATGTTGAATAACCTTTTATATTAAAAGGAATAACTCTGTCCAAGATGGCTATGTCCAAGACTCTGTTCATTGACGGCATTAAGTTCAATCTATGGATACCAGAATTGGAAGAGAAGGAGTTTCATCCGATAATAAAGGAGCTTGCAAAAGAAATTTTTGGGAAGAATACAGTCTATCTTGATATTTCAACAAGGCTAAAATCAGAAGCTGGAATAGGGTCAGAACCAGATGGGTTTGTTATAGACCCCGTTAATGAGAAGTTGTATGTGGTGGAGGCTGAGTTGTCTAAACATGACCCATATAAACACATAATCGACCAACTAACAAGGTTCATTAATTGTTTGGACAATCTATCCACCAAGAATTCAGTTATAGGGGTTATCTCTGAAGAGATAGAGGCAAACAAAGAGTTGAAATGGTACTTTGAAGAGAAAGTGAAAGAAAACCTGTACAAGTGGCTATCAAAACTGCTGAATAAAACACCCAATATTGTAGTTGTAATTGAAGAGAAGACTCCTGCTGTACTTGAAGCTTGCAAGATACTCAAGAAGAGCTGCGATACTAGAATACTTGAACTCCAAACATTTCGAAGAGAAAACGCGCCAATAGTTCGTGCATACCTGTTTGATACCCTGTATGAGCAAGAAGCTCTAAGAGAAGATGCCATTAAGGAACAAACTGCTCCTAAGCAGCTTGTTTCTTCAATGATTATTGATGTATTCATGAATAATAAGGGACAAAGCTATACTGCCAAATTTGATATTCAGAAAAAGAAGATATTTTATGAAGGCAAAGATTACAGTCCTTCAGCTGTTGCTAGTAGGATAGCTAACTGCAGCACTAACGGTTGGAAAGCATGGAAGTTTAGAGATGGACAGAACAAAATAAGGCCTATATCTGATTTGAGAAAGTCATAGGGCTAATTGCCTTATGAAGTAATAAAATAGCATAAAACAGCAAGGTGAGACTGTGGACGACAAAATAAGAGGAGATATCGAGCATACGATTGACGAAATTCTAGAGAAATCAATAGCGTATGACCCAGACATAAGCTGGGTTTTTGATTTTGCACCAATTTCGTCGAAACTAGACTTTCTGTTAGGATTTGTTCTTGGAAGAATATACGTTCACGCCTGGCAGATTATGCTCCACACAGGCGCTGATACGGAACACGATTTTCAAGAGCTTGAAGAGATTATAAGGAGAAGACTTCCAGAAATTAAAAGCAAAATAACCTTTGGGCTAAACATCTAAAGCGGGACAATTACCCATAGCTATGCTAAAAGGAATTATTTCAACCATCAGGTAAATGGAATCAGCGTATTTGTTTTAGCAGTTGGCATGCCATGCACAAGTCGCCTGATGCTGGTTCGCCGCATTCAACGCACTCCTTGAACTCTCCCTTATCGGCTAAAGTCATCAAAGCAGGACGCAAACGCTCCATCGACTTGAAAACGGTAAATTTGGTTCCAGCATGCCGTTCTTCCATGCGGTTTAGCAGGTTGCGGATGTCGTTTCGCATGGCTTCCCCAGCGTACGGGCAGGGCGTGCTCTGAAAATTCAAGCCTTTAACGTAGGCGTACAGCGCACTTTCCCTTTCAGGGATTTCACAGAAAGGCTTAATCTTCTGCACCAATCGGGGATGCACTTGGTCGGTGATAGGTTTCTCCGTGGCTAACCGCAGGACGTCACCGTGAAAAATATTCAGCAAATCCGTCTGCACCTCGTCATCCAACGTGTGCCCAGTGGCTATCTTGTTCGCGTTAACCTCTAAAGCAGCAATGTTAAGTGCTTTTCGCCGCAGCACGCCGCAGAAGGCGCAGGGCGTCAACTCGCTTTCACGCTCCCGCATCCGAATAACAATCTCGTCTAGGGCGAAGCCGTAAAGCGCCTTGAAAGAAACAATATGGTGCGTGATGCCGAGTCCCTTGCAGGTTTCCGCAGCGATTTTCAACGCTTCATCCCTGTAACCGCGTATTCCCTCATCCACAGTTATCGCCACGAGTGACGCTCTAGGGTATTTGCGTTCCATATCCACCAATACTTTCAGCAGGCTTAAGCTGTCTTTGCCGCCTGAAACCGCCACAGCCACGCGGTCATTGAAATTAAGCATCTTGTATTTGACGATGCATGCGCGAACCTTATTTTCTAATGATTCAGCGAAGCACCGTTTGCAGAGTCTTTCGCCGCTGTAAATTCTGTGGAAGAAGGCTTCCCTGCGTTTGCACGCGGTGCATTTGTCTGCGCTTGTGCTCATCGCTCGTTCACGTTGAATAATTCTTGATGGCAAAGTGCTAATAAACCATTCACCCTATTTTTCCTAGAAGAGATGATTCAGTTGACCGCAAAGCCAGACAGGCACCCCGACACCACAGAAGTAACATACAACAGCGAACGCTGGAACCACCTGCAAACGTACAGGAAAAAAGCCGCGGGGATAGTTGAGGAGCTTGAACGCCGTCACCTGCACGCCATTGTGCATGGAAGCATAGCCCGAGGCGACGTGACCAAGCGAAGCGACATAGACGTCTTCTTACCTGATCCGCCGAGCTCTTTTCAGGTTGAGACAGCGCTGGAAGCCGCCAAAATGCCTGTCACTGCTCGAATGGTGGTTCAGGCAACGCCGGCTTACGCCATGAAAGCGTACATTGAAATTGACGAGGCTACAACCGTTTCGTTTCCATTGATGCGCATGCGGAAGGTGGAACGCGAGTTTTACAGGTTCAGCGGCGAACTAACCATTGCCCAAATGCACAGGGATTTGCGGGTGGCAGGGGTAGACAAACGACTAATGCTCATCGAACCCACCGAAAAAGGACACATGGAAAGCACCATCATCGGACGCGAAGAGCAAACTGCCAAAACGCTTGGAATCGCGGTGGAAACGGTTTTGGACCGCGTGCACGCCCTGCTCAAGAGAGACGCGGTTGGCAGAACAGGCGTATTCGTTAAAAGGGAGCTATCGCCTGATGAAACGTTTGAGATGGCTTTGAAACGGTTAGCTGAGGAGAATCCTGCAGTGCGGAGAAGATTAAAAAATGCAGCCTAAAGGCTGCCACGTTTATTTTTGTTCAGGGTAGAAGATTAGTTCTTTTTCTTCAAGCAGTGCCTGGATTTTGTCGACGGCGGCGTAGACTTGTTCTTCTTTTTTTGCGCCTACGCAGACTAGCTTTCCTGCGCTGAATATGAGGAAGACCACCTTTGGGTCCTCCATTCGGTAGACGGCTCCTGGGAACTGTTCGGGTTCGTACATGACTCTGCCGAGTTTGTACACGAGGCTTTCAAGGTCGATTTCTCCGCCGAGTTCTGCGGATGCGACGATGTTCTGGATGTTAACTATGGGTTTCTCGGTTATTTGGATTCCTTGTCCTCTGAGTTCTTTGACTACTTTTTCCACGGCGCTTCTGGATTCCTTCTCTGATTTGGCGCCGGTGCAGACCATTTTGCCTGTGCCGAAGATGAGGGTGGCAGTTTTGGGTTTTTTCAAGCGGAAAACTAAGCCTGGGAAAACGCTGGGGTTATATTCGGTTTGGGGGAATTTCTCCACGATTTTTTGGAGTTCAATTTTCTGGTTCAGGGATACTGAAGCAACAATGTTTTGGATTTTAATTATCGGTTTTCTTTTGCTCATTCGAGATTCCCGTGTATTGGTACAGTTATATATAAAGGGGTATATAAAGGGGTATATAAAACCATGCCGTTGCAAGATTACTATTTTTTAGAATTTACATAGCGTTTCATCACTTTGGAGAAGCGCTATAAATCGGAAACCTTAGCAAACCAGCAATTCCGCCCAAGGCAATAAGCTTAGAACCTGCCTCGTGTTCGGTGCTGACTACCGTAACGCTGCCTGCTCGATGTTCCACCTCACGCATGATTTTCTCCAAGCGCAGCCGCTGTTCTTCCTCTGCCTCGCGCAACATGGTGTCAGCTAAGACCAGTTTTTCTATAGCGCCTATTTGTGCTGCGTTATCAACGTCTTCAATGCCATAATTTATCGTTGCTTCACCTTTGCCCAGCCGCTTCATGATTTCCTCCATGACTTCAGTTTCCTCGAGGATGCGCATCTGGTGGGTTGCTCGCAGCAGAACGCCTGATCGCAGGGCTTCGTATATTCCGCTGACGCCGCCGTTGTTGACGCTCTTCACATCCGCAACCGATTTAGCCATGTCGCCAGCGTTGTCCTTCAGATAGGTGGCGAAGCCGTTTTTTATGAAGCCCACGCCCACAATTACAATTGAACTGTGCGTTTGCTGCCAGAGCTGGTTTAGGCTGTTGAGCGCCCGCTTGAAGTACTCGTTCATGGCGCCACTTCGCTTTTCAGCCTCCAGCTTTCCAGGCAGCTTCATTCGCTCTTCTACTTTCATCTCTATCCCGTACTGCTTGGTTTCAGCTATGGCGAAGCCTTCGTCGTCAATGGCTAGAATGAGCATGGGTTTCTCGGTTTCGCTTGCCCGCGTTAACCTGTCCAGCGCGTGTTTGGGCCAAGCCTTCTTCACGATGGTTACGGGTTGGTTTAACGCGACGCTTATCGTGTGGTGAGCGCCCGTGGGAATGATGTCTGGCGCGTGGATAATTAAGCCGTGAACGCGCAGTTTACTTAGGAACTTGTCCCAAGCTATGGACTCAACCGTCACGCCCATGAATGCTGAGACGCGTTCTCCGCTCTTCGGTCGTGAGGCTTCGGTGTCTGATTTTATGGCTCTTGAACTGTAAGCGTAAACTTCGTCGCCCTTGTAAATGATGTTGTATAAGTGCCAAAGGTCGTCAGCGGAATCTGGAACCACTTTGACGAAGCCTTGCCTTAGGTTTTTCTCGATAATCTTCAAGCTTGTGCATCTCAGTTAGGCTAGTTGAATGCTGGATGTGGTAAAAATATGCTGTGGAAAAATGGTTCACAGAGAAGATTAGACCTGAAAGCAGAAAGACCTTTAAGGCTTATGAAGGCGTCAATAATCTTTTCAATTTGGCGTATGAGCTTCTCACTTGGAAAGTTCATAGAGCCTTGATTAGTGCCAAGCTTGAACCGTATTTGGGTTTTCTGCATTCGGAACAATTTGGCAAGCCAAGCTTAGTCTGTGACTTCCAAGAGCTATACCGCTACTTAATTGATGACTTTGTAATTCAGTATTGCCAGAGGGTGGCTAAGCGGGACTTCACATTTAAGACTGAAAAGCTGTCAGTTCAAAAGAGGGGAAAACGCGAGTATCTGAATGATGTTGAAACAAAGGATTTCACCGCGAAGCTAAACAGCTACTTTGAAACGAGTGTTGAGATTCCACGAATAAAAGTCGGCGAAAGGCAAACAATCGAGACACTAATCAGCGAAGAAGCCTTGCTGTTTGCCAAGTATCTGAGAAACGAAAAGAAAGACTGGCTTCCACGAATTGGAATTATGGATTAGAATGAGTGTTAGGTCAGTTCCCATTACAACATTCTGATAACTACTTCAATCATGCGTACATGCTAAGCAAAGCAAGTCAAGATGTGGTTCGTAGAGTGTGCCGTGTCTAAGTAGATACCTTTCAACTTCAATAATGTCTTTTTCCTCATATCCCAAAGACTTTAACTCTTTCAGTATCTTCCATTTTACCACAGGCGTATTGCCGTTACCAAAGAAAATAGCTATGATTTTTTCTGCAATTTTGCTTTGACACTGTAGGCTAGGTGACCTCTCAAACCCATTGAACTGTTTTACTTTCTGAAAACTGAGACTTGTTTGCCACATCTTGAAAAAGAAATCAGTCAACCTTTCAACGACAAATGGGCTTCTTAAAATAAACCCCAATTCGAGATTATAGTAAATACCTGATTCAGTAGGATTTAGCGAACCTGCGAGACAAAAACTGCTGTCTATAACCAAAAATTTTGGGTGATGCTTAGATGTGCAGTTTACCTCGATTCTCCATTTATGAGATTCAGCTAATTCATATAATGCGAAAATGGCGTCAAAAGAGTTGTCCGAGTTGTCCTTAGGGAGCCTAGTGAGAATGTTTATGTTCACACCATCAGGAACTGTTCTTCTAATCAGGTCAACAAACCCTTTGCCTATCCAAGGGGAAGAAATAAGCAATCTGTTTTGTGTAACTCTAAGGCTTTGAGCTAACGCATCAGATACCGCAAAATGTCCGTCTAGTGACGTGAAAACCTCTATTTCGTTACCATCAAGACGGTCTTCTTCAATGCTCATATCTATCAGGTAACTTAAATATGTCTTCTTGGAATTAACTATTTATTATTCGCGCGCGCATTAAAGGCGCCACGTACGCTTCTAGGTTATAAAATTGAGCTTTTTAGCTCAAGATTATCCTAAACTAAACTAGTAATATTAAATCTTAATGACCAAAATTATGATTAGTAAGAATGAATTACTAACCACGTACGGTAGAGATGCGAGTCGATATTAAGAAGGTTAAGGGAAAAGAATTTGTGCAATTCTTAGACAATGAGGGCCATCTCTATCATTTAGGGTCTGTTGCCGATTTTGACTCATGGTTTTTAGCTCTATTTCTGTGGTATGAACAATTGCAAGAGGAAACTGGTGATAGAAAGAAACAGTTTTTTGATGAAATGGAGACCAAGATGAGCAAATATATGCAACTTAATCATGAACAAGTTTCTGCCATGCAATTTGTAGTACACCAATTTGGAGTCGCGGCAAGCTTTTACCGATGGAATTTAAATTTGCCAAAGAGAGAACCTTTTGCAGAAATAAAGATTGGTCAAGATACGCAAAGAAGAATATTTTGGGTTTGGAACGATTTTGGATTGAGGTTACGAAATAGATTAAGGGAAATTTACTTCAAGAGAAGAAGACTTGACAGAAAAAGAACGAAAGTCAAATCAGAAAAAAGAGAAGACAAATCGACAAGTCTTCGAGATCAAAACATTCGGGCATATCATGAAATAGTTAATTCGAATGTACACATTGATTCGCAATCAGTCTTACAAAAAACTGAGGAACTCTTGCTATTAATTGGAGAGAATGAAAAGGAAAGACGTTTCGTCAAAAAGGACATTGTCATTAATGAAATGGCGGCGAAATACAAAACTCAAATTGCTTTAACTGAACGCTTAATCAGTCAATTGCTTCGAGAGGGAATTATCTATGAACCTAAAGAAGGCTATCTAAGCAAGACTTAAGCTTTTTCACTTTCGCGCGCTGCCTTGTCCCTTTTTTATGTGTTGAAGTATGTTGGTGAGACTGCTT
>CAYGVV010000060.1:0-9277 GCA_964353395.1 uncultured Candidatus Bathyarchaeia archaeon
CAAAACAGGTGGCTAAATTATGGGCGCGTTGTCGCTGGCTTCGTTAGCTTTCCGTTTTTTGCGGGCACGAAAACCGCCACGGCTATGGCTGTGGTCCATAAGCCGTTTTTGTCGCCTATCGCGGTCTGCGTGATGTTGGCGGTTTTGATTATCATTCCGCTGGTCTTGAAGAGCTGCTTTCTTTCGTCCCAGGCGGTTTCAGGGTCAAACTGAATGCCCATCGTTGTCGCCAGCATAGTGGCAGCCAAGTCTTCTGAGTAGTCTCCAGCTAACTCATCCGTTTGCCCGTAAGAATGATGCTCCGAAAGGTAGCCGTACTGGTTCTTGCCTGAAGGAATCGCCACGCCTATTGAAGAGGCGACTAGCCTGTGCGGCTCGTTTGTGGCGTTTCTCGCGATGACCACGAAGGTTATTTCGCCTGGCTGCACCATTTTCAAGCCTTTTTCCCGTGGAAGCATTTTGCATGCTGGCGGAACGATGCTTGAGACGCTTACGAGGTTGCAGTGCTGTATGCCTGCGTCTCTCAGCGCCAATTCAAAAGACTGCAGTTGCTCTTTGTGTTTTCCGACGCCCTTTGTTAGGAAGAAGTATTTGGGTATCATTTTTTGTGTCGGAAATAGACTGTACAGAATGTGTTTAAAAACCTTGTTATGTAGAAATCCCGCACAACACATTCCCTTTTTCTTTCTGATGTGATTGCTTCGGCGTTTTCTGCCCTTCGGCGTACAAAAGCGTGGGATTTCAAAACTACCGTTCACTATGAACGGAAGTCCTCGATTGGTTCTCTGCAATTCTGAAATCTTATAAGTCAATATATAATTACTAAAGGCAATGCATGTGAGGGAGCAATAGTTATGCCATTTATTGAAAACGTTTTGCTCTGCGAGAAAAACAGAGGTAACTTCAGTCTTGAATTGGTTGCTAGGTTTGTAGAAAATAGCCCTGTTAAGTACATCATTCGGATTACCACACCTGAAGGTGACAGCGCAGACTATGTAAGTAGTCTCGAAGGGTTCAAAAATGTCGGAGAATTGCTGATTGCACTGAATTCTTTCGCTGAAGAGAAACTCTATCCCACTGACACTGAAAAGCTGCGTGAAGTATTAACCGCAGAGAACATAAAGAGTTTTGCCAAACTCAAAAAGTCAGGGAAGTTTATTAAATAGAAAACCAGAGCTCACCATGCCTAGTACATGCGAATCTTCCCTAATGGATTTATTAGGCTTCTACTTCTAAAAAGCTATTACTCGGCAAACGAGAACAACAGCGCGCCGTAAAAAGTCTATTTGAGGTTTAGCCTGTGAAGTTCCATCAAAGCGTGTTTAAAGACGAGGCAAAACTGGACATAAACTACATTCCCAGCCGTCTGCCTCACAGAGAGAAAGAAAGCCGCTTGCTGATGGAATTCTTCAGTTTCCTCACGCGTTACCCAGAGAGAATGGCGCAGCGAGTCATCGTTACAGGCGACATCGGCACGGGAAAAACAGCGCTCTGCCAACGCTTCGGGGCAGACATAACCGTGGAAGCGCACAAGCAAAAAGTTAACCTCCGCTACGTACACGTTAACTGCCGAGAGTACAGGGGCAAACTTTCACTGATAATTCAGCACGCTGTCAACGTGTTGCGTCCGAATTTTCCGAAACGCGGCTTCTCACCAGAAGAAATACTCCGAACGCTGCTGCAGAATCTGGACGAAGACGGCGCGTTTATGATTCTCGCTTTGGACGAATTTGACAGCCTCATCGAAACCGAAGGCTCAGACGCCGTTTACAGCCTCACGCGGCTACAGGAGATGAGACCCAGCATGCCCCAGCGAATATCGCTCATCTGCATCATGCGAGACCTGAAACTGACCGAGCACTTGGACGCGAGCGCAAAAAGCACGCTGCAACGCAACATAGTCAACCTCGAAAAATACTCAAAAGAACAGCTTATGGACATCTTGAACGACCGCGTCGCATTGGCTTTTGAGCCTTCCACGGTGCCGGAAGACGTTGAAAGCTTAACGGCGGACCTAGCGCGTGGTGAAAGTGGAAACGCACGGTTCGCCATTGAACTGCTGTGGCGCGCGGGAAAATATGCGGACGCCGAAGACTTAAGCGTGGTTACGCCTGAATGCGTGCGAAAAGCTGTCTCCAACATAGTCCCCACCGTGCAGAAGAGCGAGTTGGCTGCGCTGGGGCTGCATGAGAAACTGTTTCTCCTCGCAGCAGCAGAAGTTTTCCGCAACAGCGAGAAGGCTTACGCGACGCTGGCGGAGATTGAGAAGGCTTACGCGGTTGCCTGCGAAGAGTTTGAGGAACAACCAGTCAGCCACACTATGCTTTGGAGGTACTTGCCGTTGCTTTCGGCTTTGGGCATTTTGAAAACAGAAATTTCAACGGCTGGCACGAGGGGACGGTCAACGCTAGTTTACTTGCCCGCTGTCTCCGCCGTGGAGCTGCAGAAGGAGCTGCGTGCGTCGCTGGAAAAAGGAGCAAGGTGAAGCACTGTGGAGATAGAACAAGTTTTTTCTTCCAAGCCAAGGATGAAAATCCTGAAACTGATTGCGCGGCTGGGTGAACTGAACGTTTCGGATGTCGCGCGGAGAATAGGTGTGAATTTCACGACTACAAGTCGCCACCTGAAAGTTTTGGAGGAGGAAGGCATACTGCAGCAAAGGGTATATGGCAGAATCCGCATGTACAGGTTTAACCAAGCTTCACCCAAAGCGAAAGCCGTGCAAAACCTAATTGAAACTTGGGAACAAGAAAATAAGCAGTAACACAATATCCTATTCAAGGAGGAAAAAAGTCAAGTGACCATGGTTGACGTCTCATCCAAAGCGGAAATACTCCGCGAAGCAACTGCAGCCGGAACAATCAAGCTTAAACCCGAAACCGTAACCCTAATCCGACAGGGCAAGATTGCGAAGGGCGACCCGTTGTACACGGCGAAGATTGCAGGAATCCTCGCGGCGAAGAAAACCAGCGAGTTAGTTCCGCTTTGCCACCCGCTACCGTTGACGAACGTGGAAATTGAAGCAAAAATTCTGGACAAATCCACCGTAAAGGTTACGTCAACAGTTAAGACTAAAGCTCAGACGGGTGTTGAAATGGAAGCGTTAACCGCTGTTTCAGTGGCTTTGCTGACGATATGGGACATGACGAAGCAGTATGAGAAGGACGCAGGCGGGCAATACCCGAACACGGCAATCGAGAATATTCATGTGGTGAAGAAGTTCAAACAGGTGTAACCAAATGAGCGAAACCGCGAAAACCCACAAAACCCACGCGCCGAAATCGCTGAATTTCGCTGTTTTCATCTGCAGCACATCCCGCTATCAGCAAATGCAGAAAGGCGAGCAGGTAACGGACGTTTCAGGTGACACGATTGAGTTCCTGCTGAAAAACGCTGGGCACAACGTGCTGTTCAAAAGAGTCGTTTCGGATGACAAGGCGATGATTGAGCACGCGGTGAAGAGCATTCTGGACAACCCAGGCGTGGATGCAGCAATTTTCTGCGGCGGCACAGGCGTCACTCACTCAGACGTTACGATTGAGGCGGTTTCGCCTTTTTTTGAGAAAACTCTGCCGGGTTTCGGGGAATTTTTCCGTCGTTTAAGCTTTGAGAAGGTGGGTTCGGCGGCTGTTATGTCGCGTGCAGTGGCTGGCGTCGCTCGGGGCAAGGCGGTGTTTTGTATCCCTGGTTCCCCTGACGCTGCGCGAGTTTCGGTCGAATCGCTTATATCGTCCGAAGCGCCTCACATCGTTAAGCACGCACGGGAATAACGATGGCTTTAATGGATAATTGCGGACGCCCATTACTCAACCTCAGGTTTTCGATTACGCAGCGCTGCAACTTGCACTGCGCTTACTGCCACCGAGAAGGCGAAGTGAAACGAGCGAACCGCAGCGCGGAGAAAATGTCCGTTGAAGAGATTGTCCGCATAGCCAAAACAGCCGTCAGCCTTGGGATTTCGCGGATTAAACTGACGGGCGGGGAGCCGCTTATGCGGAAAGACCTCTGCGAGATCGTGAAGGGAATAGCCGCTGTGCCTGGCTTGAAGGACCTTTCATTAACCACGAACGGCATGTTGCTCGGCGCCATGGCGAAGGAACTGCATGCGTGCGGATTGAAGCGCGTAAACATCAGCCTTCCAACCCTAAACAGCGAAACATACCACAAACTGACTGGGGGAAAACTCGAAGACGCGCTGGAAGGAGTCAAAGCCGCCATCGAAGCGGGTTTCTGTCCAGTTAAGCTTAACATGGTTGTTTTGAAAGGCGTGAACGTCGCAGATGTTTCGGACATGATGGAGTTTGCTGGGGAAAAAGATGTGATTCTGCAGCTTATCGAGTTGGATCCGATAAACGTGAGCAGCGAGTATTACCATGCGCATCACAGGTTCTTGGACGAGCAGGAAGCCATGCTTAGAGACAAAGCGGTAAGCATTGAGACGCGTCGGTTCATGCATAACCGCCTCATTTACCACTTGCCAAACGTGACGGTTGAGGTGGTGCATCCGATTGAGAACAGCGAGTTCTGCATGCACTGCACACGACTGCGGGTGACGAGCGATGGCAAGTTGAAGCCGTGCCTCATGAGAAACGACAACCTCACAGACATCCTGACGCCGATTCGCGAGGGCGCAACTGACGAAACCTTGAAACAGCTCTTTATGCGGGCGAACCTGCTGAGGGAACCCTACAACAAGAGCAATTAAGCTTTACCCGAAAAAAGGAGCGGGCAATCGGCTACGGAGATTCTGAAGGGTCTAGTTACAGTTCAATTATTTTTGTTTCCCGTTTAACCGTGTCCAACAGCGCTATGGTTGATTTGCCTGTTAGGTACCCGCAGACTTCTCCAGGACTCACCACTAAAGTCTTCCCTTTACTACGAGTAACCGTCACGTGCGCATGCCCGTAAACCACAGCGTCAAAGCATTCACAGTTAGCTAAAGCATTCAAAAGTTCAGCCTCGTCTCCATGGAACAAAGCAATTTTGAAGCCGCCAGCGTCTATTTCCGCGAAGCGTCCGCGGACTTCGCAGTTGCTGGTTTCGCTGAACCGTTTCCGCAGAAGTTCATGGTCACCATCATTGTTGCCGAAGACTCCGATGAGCTTGCAGTTTAACGCTTTAAATTTTGGGATGACGAAAGGTGCCACATAGTCACCTGCGTGCAGAACAAGGTCCACTTTTTCCTCGTTTAAGCGCTTAACTGCTTTCTCAACCGCTGGCAAGTTGTCGTGAGTGTCAGAAATTAAGCCTATCAGCATTCCGCGTGTTCACCTGCTTGTTTCTTCTTGGAGCAGAAATAAAGGTTTTCTGTGGAGAACCCGCATAGAGGATTGCTCTAGAAGATGCTCCGAAACGGGAATATGCAAACGTCCGAAACACGACTTAATATGGGCTCAACACAAAGCTCAGTTATAGAAAACACATCTAGAAGAAGGAAAAAGATATGAACTCATGGACCACAGAAACATCATCCAAAAGACGCGACAAACTCGACATAATATCTGAAATAACCGAAATAGCCAAAAGCGGAGCATTGAAAACCCAAATCATGTACAAAGCCAACCTCAGCTTCGCCCAACTCAACGAATACCTCAAGCTCCTCACCAAAATCAACCTGCTGGAAAAAAACGCGGACGGCAGAAAAGAAGTTTACAGGGCAACAGAAAAAGGCATAGATTTCCTTCAAAGACACTGTGAAATAATGGATTTACTGAATGAAAACGGAAACAACGGAAACGGCGGAAACGGCGTGAAAATTCCGCCAGAGAACCTGCTTAGAAGGAATCTACTTCGCCCTTTCACATAATTAGGGGTGTGCATTATTTGGTTTTGGTTATGCTTTGGTGAATAAGTTAGTCTGGCGGATAACCTTCTTTTTAACAGAAAAACCTCAACAAATTCCCCCAAACTGGAATTGTTCGCACCCCTTACATAATAAAAAGCCCTGTTTTGCAGCAGTTCTATTACTCGCAATAACAGTTTTCTTGACACAAATTGGAATTATAAAACAAAAACAGATTTTCCGCAAACGCGAAGATTAACGCTAGTTTCCCGGCTCTTCAACATATTCCTTGATTTTGTTTTTCAGAGCGGGAAATTCATCCATCATGGCTTTCACAACTTGCCAGCGGATATCTTCGTTGCCAAGGTGACAGTTCATTTTTTTGTTCTCCTTTTCAGTCAAATTCTATCTTATGACAGCATATACAATATAAGTCTTTTTCCCAAACCAGAATATTTCGCCCAACCAGAATATCCCTCCAACGCCACCACAAAAAGATTCACAGACGCTAAGATTCAGGGTTTATCTCTTGAACCGAAAACGCATTTACCTGCAAAACCGTTTTAAAGCCTAAGCGCAATCTGCACTGTGGGAAAACCAGATGCAGATCAAAGCAGTCCTCTTCGACATGTTCGACACGCTCATGATGATCGAGAAAGATCACGCGTTCTACAGTCCAGCAGTGAAGAGCATGCACGCGTTCATAGTCAAAAACGGCATACCTGTCTCATTCGGAACCTTCAGAGAAGCCTACATCAAAGCGCGAGACGCACTTTACGAGGAAGCCGATGCAAAAATGGAGGAGCCGCACTTTAACATGCGCGTAAAAAACGCCCTGCAAAGCTTAGGCTACAACTTTGACCCAGACAGCGAATTAGTCTCTGGGGCTACAAACGCGTTCTGCCTCGCGTTCATGGATTACGTGCGCATAGACGACCACGCTGCCGAAGTGCTGCAGAAACTGCATAGAAAATACAAACTGGGCATAGTGTCCAACTTCGCCATACCCGAATGCGTCCTGAAACTGCTGGATGCACACGGCTTAAACCAGCTTTTCGACGTAATAGTCATTTCAGGAGCAGTTAACAAGCGCAAACCAAGCCCAGAAATCTTCAAACAAGCACTGCACAGGCTGCAAGTGAACGCTGCAGACACAGTGTTCGTCGGCGACACAGTGGACGCAGACATCAAAGGCGCCAAAGATGTGGGAATGAAAACCGTGTACATCGAAAGAAGACCGCAAAAAGAACTTGAAAGCGTTTGCCCAGACCAAACCATAAAAAGCCTAAGCGAACTGCCAGCTGCTCTGGAAAAATGCTAAGAGCCCATGGACTTCGCTAAACTCGGGTGCCTAACCCTCCCTTTTATGAAGATTGAATGGCACATTGAAGAACAGGCGTCTTACCCGTCGAATGCTTTTTCTATGCAGCCGCGCATAGGTTACTTCAAAGGCGATTTTTTGTGTCACAGAAAGAAACAAAGTACCGAAAGCTAACCAAAGAAGAGGAAAGCGTCATCATCCGCAAAGGCACCGAAGCCCCGTTCACAGGCAAATACTACGCGTTCTGGGAACGCGGCACCTACGTCTGCAAACGCTGCGGCGCCCCCTTGTATCATTCGGAAAGCAAGTTTGAAGCGAACTGCGGATGGTCCAGTTTTGACGATGAAATTCTAGGCGCTGTGAAGCGAACGCCCGACCCAGATGGAGTCCGCACGGAGATATCCTGTGCGAAATGCGGCGCACACTTAGGCCACGTTTTTGTTGGTGAGGGTTACACGGAGAAGAACACTCGGCACTGCGTCAACTCGATTTCCATGGAGTTTATCCCTGATATGCAGCAACCGAAAAAATAAGAAAACGGGGCAATACGACAGAGAAGGGGAATATTGTTTCTATTGTTTGCGATAATCTTTTAGCGGCGCTAAGGGTATTGTGAAGGTCTCGAGGACGCCGTCAATTATGCGGATTTTGTCTCCGACGAAGTGGAGGGCATTTTCGTTTGTGTCCGCTTGAAATAACACGGCGAAATCATACTCGCCGAAAACCTGATATGCCTCCTCAAGTTTCACGCCTTCCATAGGTTTCTCTTCAAACTGCATCAGGGGTTCGTACAATTTTGCCGCCATCATGGGCTTCAGTTTAATCATTAGAAAATACTTTTGAACTGGTTTTGGCATAACAAACACCTAAGACAACTTGATGAGAGGTATGCTTTAAGCTTAGTGATTGTTTAGACGCAATAACAGAAACGTGAGGCTTTTGCCCAATGGATTAAAATAGCTTCTTTATATTAAATTCCTCCCTAGAGTAATATCACACGCGGCAACTGGCAACACGCAGCAAAAAACTTTGGACAAGGTGTAATGAGTGTTCTATTCTAAGATTGACTCTCTTCGGTTACTCCGATTTATTGATTTGGACAGAGCAGTCCATGTGCAGTCTAGCGCTTTTCAAAATGACCCTCTATGGCAGTATTTGATTCCGGACCCTGAGAAAAGGGCAAAAATGCTGCCGAAGTTTTTCCGTGTTTTCTTGAAAGCCAGCATCTGCAACCGCCAAGCGTACGGATTCTCTGATCCAGTTGAAGGCGTCGCCATCTGGCATTCTCCGCATCAAAAAAGAATTGACCTCATTGGACTTTTTCGAGCGGGGTTGCTGGGACTGCTTTTCCACGGATTTCTTTCGCCGTTTCTCAGAGCGCTCAAAGTTTTTAGCCTGATTGAAACTTTGCAAGAGAAGTATGCTTCTGAAACGCATTATTATCTTAACACGCTAGCTGTCGTGCCAGAATCGCAAGGGAAAGGTCACGCGTCAAAGTTGGTTATGCCGTTCCTTAAAAAAGCTGATGAAAAATCGGTGGGTATATACGTGGAAACTATGAAGTCTGCAAATGTTGGGTTGTATGCGCATTATGGGTTTCAATGCATGGAACAATGCCATGTGCCTAAGACGGAAGTGCGTATTTGGGCGCTCTATCGTCCAGCAAAACACAACAGGGCACTTTACAATGATGGAAAATGAGTTTTTGGTGAATAGAACTGGAATAGACCAGTGACTTTCTGCAAATCAAGCAAATGTCCTAACAAGGCTAGACGCTCATAGTTTGAACTACCTGTAACCTGCAATTTAGAGGTAAGCTTCATCATGATGCTCATATTTCACGATCCTTATGGTCGGGGGATTTTCTAGTACTTTGTATATGAGCACAAATGAGCCAATGTGGACCCTTCTGAGACCTTCCAGTGGGTATCTCAGTGGTTTGACCTGAAGCGGATCTAATAATATCTGCTTGATTTTCTTGTTTACCGCTTCCAACTGTTTTCTATCTTTCTTGAGAAGTCTTTTGAATGTTTTGGAAACCTCTTCCTCAATTTCTAGACTGTACAAGTTTTCACTTTAGGCCGTACTCTTCCGCAAAATTCTTGACCTTGACGAATTTGCCGTTTTTTAGAGTTTCCTCTATTTCCTTGATGAATTCAGGTCTAAGTTGCGGT
>CAYGVV010000061.1:0-9252 GCA_964353395.1 uncultured Candidatus Bathyarchaeia archaeon
TTAGTTTTTATGGCAGAAGCAATAGCCTCGAGAAAATTAAGAGACAGAGCCAATGTGGGTTGAACTTGGCGTTAATTCGTGGGGGAGGCTTGTCAGAAGAGCGAGGTTCCTACAGAAGAGCACGTTTCTTGGTCGTGATGGCTTTTGTTTCTCTTCACCAGATAAGCGCAAACAGCATGTTTGCAGGAATCAAGGCTATCGCTGTGATGGCTAATGCTTTTCGTGAGTTAACTCTCTGGATGTTCTTGATGGCTACTAAAGTGAAAGCTGGTGCCAAGATTCCGAATGGAACTGCAACGTAGAGAATATCCAGTGCCTTTGCAAGACCCTGAATCATTGGTCCATAAAGCCCTGAAATTGCAGCGAGTTTCCACGAATAGGCTGGTCCTATGAGGAAAAAATCCGCCACGGCAAAGAAAAGCAAGGGAACGAAATACGAGTAGCCCAAAACGTTCAAATTATCCTTGAGAGACCCCGCACCTCCGAGAGTTTTTCCTGCTGTTCTGGCGAGACCAGCAGTCAGAACCCAAGCCGCTAAGTACAAGGGCAGAATGAAGAATGCTTCCCATAGACGATAGACCTCTTTCGGAATCGGTATGAATGGTTCGTATCCTCCCACGGCGCCGTAAAGGTAGCTTACAAAATAAGTGACCCCTGCGAAGGCGCCAAACACAACTACCGGAACTGCTCCAACTGAATTGACCGCTCGGTCAGAATCCGCTGGAACGTTCTGCTAGGACGAGCAATTGTTCCTCCAAAGTATTCAGCAATCCTGTTCATTTGTCTATCTCCTCTTTTCTGCTCAAACCTTTCAGCGTCCTGTTTCGCTGTAACGTTTGTTGACTAGATTGCATCCGCGGTAGTCTGGTCTGCTGCTGAAGCACATCTTGTTCGGGTCATTTTTTGAGAATCTTACGCATCCCCAGCATTGCGTAAACCATTTGCCCGCTTTTTCCATGCGAATTTCCTCACAAAGCTGAAATGCCACGTCTCTCGGAATGTTTTCCTCAACATTTCTTTCATCCATCTTCATTTTTCTCAACCACGGTTAGTGTAGTCCTATGATGTGTTCCCAGACCGAGACGTAGGTGTATCCCACGATTTTCCAGTCTGCTTCTCGTAAGCTTTCCTTACTTTGTCGCATGGAAAGCAGCACCATCCCTGCCGCTGGTAGCAGTAGTTGCAGAAGAACCCGCTTTGACTGTGAACTTCTTCGCAGATTCCTCTAAGCGCGGTGTATGCTTCTTTGGGATATTTTGATTCGAATTCTTTCCATTTCAACCTGCATCAACCTCTCAAGTTTTTCGTTAGTTGTCAAGGAAGAAACAGAAACTACACCTGTCTTAAGAGGATTGCAGTAACTACAGGCAACAGCAAAGACTTCCTTCTGCAATAGGTTTTTTATTCTTTAGTTTAATTCATATCGCGGTGCATCAAAACGGCTTTAACAGCTAATTGGGTTCCCTTTGACGGAGACACCTTCGTAACCAAAGAGGGCTTCATCTTCAACACGTTAGGTTACGAGCATCCCGATGCGCGGATTTTCGCGTTCCTCAAGTACATTCTGGCGAAGTAATGAAGAAGGTGAAGAATTTAGGCAGGTATTGTTTCGGTTTTTTTTGCTTCTTCTTTTGCTATTTCTTCGTCGGCGATTTTCTGTGCGTCGTAAGTTGCTATTTCTAGGGCGAGTGTGTGTAGGGCTTTGGCTATTGGGCTGTCTGTGTTTAGCTTGTACAGTGTGGCTCTTCCTATCTGGCGCGTCTTCACGACTATTTCGTATTGTTCCAAAAGTGGCCACACTCGGAAGAGTGTTTTCCAGGATACTCCTGAGTTTTTGCTTATTTCGGTTTTTGGGTAATCGAAATCCCTGTATAATGTTAGGAGGTCGAGGAGTTTTGCCACTGAGGAGTCTGAGAATAGCTTCTGTAGTGTCGGTGGATTTGCTTCCTGAGATTCATTGCTTTTCATGTTTTCACGTACCCTGTGTACTTTGTGTAGTCACTACACAAACGTGTAGTAACTAGACGTTTTGGCATATTTAAGTATTCTTCGAGATAATTTAAAATTGTATTGCGGATATGTTTATATGTCATAAATGACACATATGAATTGAGGGAAACGTATGCTGACAGACACTGAAAAAGCTATTCTTGAGAAAATGCTGAGACACGGCTACATCGGAGGCAAACATACTTCAGAAGACAACATACCAAAAGGCTTACCCAAGCACATGCACGGAGAAATCAAGAAAGCACTCAAAAATCTAATCAGAGCCGTCTACGTAATACCCAAAACAACGAGCTACGGTATGGAAGTATCATTAGACCCTCATAGAATTGCGGAAATAAACGAAATCCTGCGTTAATTCAATGTTTCTCTCTTCGCTGTCAACAACGATGCTCCGCTGGTACATTGGTTTTGCTTCTATAGCTGCAACAATTTGAGTCAAACTGCGAACTTGTAAACTGCCAACAGCGGTAGGCATTGTGCAATATCTTTTTTAGTCTTAGACTTTCATTCATAACTTGGTGTTTAAAGCGGCTTCCACAGAAAACTGGGTTCCCTTTGACGGCGACACCTTCGTAACCAAAGAGGGCTTCATCTTCAACACGTTAGGTTACGAGCATCCCGATGCGCGGATTTTCGCGTTCCTCAAGTACATCCCAGCCGAGTTTCAAGAGCTTTTCCACGTTGAGATGCTGGAGCGAACTTGGAAATACGGAGACCAGAAGCTTTTCCGCGCCGAAAAACTCTACACGGCGGAGAATTACAGGTCATTCATCGAGACATTCCACAAAAACTTCCCCGACTACCTGTACTTCTGCCCCTTCCGCAACAAAGAACTCATCAGCGCCCCCATAAAGAACATCGACAGAGTATTCGTGCCAAAAGACTGCCTGCAAACCATACTGAAAATGGAGAAGCACGACCGCATCCAAGCCTTAGCCGTGGAACTCATCACCATGCTCAGCAAACAGTCAGGCGTCCGCCTAAGCCACTTTGGCATGCACGGTAGCATAGCGCTCAACATGCACAGTGAAGAAAGCGACATAGACTTCGTCGTCTACGGCTCAGGCAACTTCCGCGTCGTCGAAGAAACCATAGACCGCCTCGTAAACGCGGGAACCCTGCGCTACATCTTCAGCAGCAAACTTGACCGCGCACGCAAATTCAAGGGCAAGTACATGGCCAAAATCTGGATGTTCACCGCCGCCCGATTAGCCGAAGAGGCGGAAGAGAAGTACGGCGAGCACCGCTTCATCCCTCTTAACCCGCTGAAGTTTCAGTGCACCGTTGCAGATGATTCGGAAGCCATTTTCCGCCCAGCCATATACAAGATCGCAGACTATACACCCTTAGACGCGAAGTCGGAACTTCCCAAAGACAGGGTTCCCAGCTGCATCCTCTCCAACATTGGCTGCTACCGAAACGTCGCCCGCACAGGCGACCGCATCAAAGTCACAGGTACACTGGAGCAGATTGAATCAGTAAAGACTGGCGAAGTCTCCTACCAAGTTGTGGTGGGCACAGCAACCACGGAGGAAGAGCAAATTTGGCCCCTGTAACGCTTAAGCTGAGAGACCGAGACGGCATAGTCACCAAGGAAGGCTTGATCTTCCGCGCCTTCGGCTACTCGCATCCAGCGAACGCGTATATCTGCGACGCCGAATACGCCTCCGCAAGCATCTTTCAGTCGAAAGATCCGCGTGCGCTGAGAAATGGGGCAGGTAGCGGCAAAGTCTTCTACAAGTTTTACGATGACGAAGGCTGGAAATTCGTCTTCAAAAATTACCCACAGTACACGGTTCTTCACGAAATGCTCGGAGTAAAAGTCGTGGGCGTAAACCACGCTGACATCGCTGAGGTTCGGCAGCCGCAACAGCGGCTAGAGGCGTTGGCTTTGGCGGAACCAGTGGACAAACTCCACGCAGCCATGCTACGAGTCTTAGCAGTTGCAGAGGAGCGTTCAGGCTTGGCAACTGAGGACTTCGGCGTCTTCGGTTCCATGCTGCACGGTTTCCACCATCCAGACTACTCGGACATAGACCTCCTCGTTTACGGCGGAAAACAAATCAGCAAGATGCGCGAAGCCCTAAACGCCTTGTACTCGGATGGTCTTTCGAGTTTCAGGAACGAGTTTGAAACTTCCGCAGCCATGGATGGCAAAAAGTGGCGGTTCAAGAATTTCACTGTTAAAGAGTTCTTGTGGCATCAGAAGCGAAAACTCATCTACGGCTTATACGATGACCGGGAAAGCGGGCGAACCATAAAAGCCGAATTCGAGCCCGTGAAAGATTGGTGTGAAATCTTCAGCGAGTACAACCCTGAAACGCAGATTGTGCGCAAGGACTGGGTCCGAATCAAAGCCCACGTGTTAGCGGATGCTGACGCGCCGTTTATTCCGTCAGTTTACGGCATCGAACCCCTAGAAGTTCTGAGCGGACCGAGAACGGCGCTGGAGGCAGTGCACGTGGTTTCCTACATGGAAGAATTCCGTTTGCAGGCGCAAAAGGACGAAACCATCATTGTTGAGGGCAACTTGGAAGAAGTGGTTTCCCCAGTAGGCAGCTTTTACCAGGTCGCATTGACTTATTGCCCGCGTTACTACGAGCAAGTGTTGAAAATGGCGGATTTAACTGTGTGACAATGCCATGTAATCTGCTGGCTTGTTGCCAATCAGGATTCTATAATAATCGCGGTTTTGCCGTTTGCCGGAGACGCGTTCAACCTTGCCCTGCACGGTTACTTTTTCGCCTTTTCGGGCTTGTTCACAGAACCTGCCCCGGAACGAGGCAATCTCTGTTATTGGCTCCAGTTTCGGTCCTTCCAAGACTTTGACATTTTCAATTTGGTACATGCAGGGCGTGAAAAGCGCTTCTCTTTCATCGGCAACTGTGGCGATTATTTTGGCGTAACCGCTGTTCTCGTAGTAGACATCGCCGTATTGCTCTTCAACCTCGTTCCAGTTTTTCACGAAACGGATGAAGTAGTCCGTCCAGCTATATTTGCCTTGGAAAGCTTTCCGAGTTTCGACCCGCGCGAAGTCTTCGAAGGTCATGATGGTGTCTTTCGAACGGAACTCGAACAGCGCCTGCAGTTCCTCTCGCCTGTAGGGCTTGAAGTGAGAACGCTCATCTTTCAGCAAGCCTTGCAGTGCGCCGTAGGCTTTGCGGCAGTTTTCAACCCCATATACAAGCGGGTCAATGTCACTGTGCAACGTGAACAACCCAGCCATTATTGAGCCTGAAATCCCAATTGCGCTCCACGGGATGTCTGCGATTTCCTTCAGCTTCTCGGCAAGCATCACGGCTTTGCTTTCCAAGGGCTGCAGTTTCTTAGTTGCGCGCAGCGCTCTGAGTTTTTCAATTGGCTTGTAGTGCTTCTTGATGGCGGCGACTGGGACTTCGCAGAGTTTCTCGCCGAAAACAGGGTCAGGCACAATTAACTCTGGCGCGTTCTGCTCCAAGTACCTGAAGCGTTCAGCGAGGTTGTAGACTTTGCCGTACAAGTTGCTTCCGCTTCGACGCGTGCCTTCAGGGGATGGAATGTACCGTGGAAACGCTATGACCTTGTCTGGCGGGTGAACTAGGCCTTTGACATCGAAGATGACGTTGTCGCCCGTCTTAACCAAGTCTCCCTCGCGTGCCCGCACAGCAGACTCTCCAATGTAATGTACTTCAATTGTTTGTAGATTTTTACATAACGTTAATAAACCTTTTTTTGAACCACATAACCTCAGGTGCGCTTTCCACATGCCTCAAAATGACAAGGCAAAGCACATATCCAAATGCTTAGAAATGGCTATACTGTTTGAGGTCAGCGCCAACAAGCCCGGCAACGTCAACTTCGTTGTCGGCTTCGAGGGCACGCGGGTGGAGCATTTTCTGGCTTCCGCAGTGGCGGCGGCGCCATCGTTTGAAGAGGCTGCTAAACGTGGAATCGCCGTGGCAAACGGTAAACTGCGCATCAGCGATGTTGGCCTGGGTCAGCTGATAAAGGACTGCGTGGCGGACATTGATGCGTGGCAGAAGGGCGGAAACACGCTGCTCGGCACAGTCATGCTGTTTATACCTGTAGCCGTGGCAGCAGGCATGACTCCCCTGAAAGGCAACGGCGAGTTTGACCTTCAGCAGTTGAGAGAAAACATCAAAATAGCAGTTGAATCAACAACGGCTGAAGACGCAGTTCACCTCTACGAAGCAATAGGCATAGCAAAACCCAGCGGTCTCAACGGGGCTCCAGACTTTGACGTTAACGACTCCAACTCCAAAGCGCGCTTAATGAAGGAGAACGTTTCGCTTTTTGAGGTTTTCAAAATAGCCGCTGGCTACGACGACATTTGCTTTGAATGGGTTAACAATTACCCAATCACTTTCGACATGGCGTACCCGTACCTGATGGAGCAGCTAAAGAGCAAGTGCTTGAACACGGCTATCATCCACACCTTCCTGAAAGTTTTATCTGAGCGCCCCGACACCTTCATATCTCGAAAAGTTGGCGTTGAAAAGACTCGCGAAGTCTCCGCGGACGCGGGGAAAGTGCTGCAGTTGGGCGGCGTCGAGACTCCGAAGGGAAGAGAGAGCATTCTCCTGTTTGACAAGAAGCTCCGGGAATCTGGTAACAACTATAATCCGGGGACTACTGCGGACATAACTGCAACTGCATTAGCACTGTACACCCTCAGCGGGTATAAGCCCTGATGTTGAAATTTACATATTTTCAAAACTTATTCTTAAATATAACCAAATAATTTCTATCTGTAAGGTCGGGACATCATGGTTGAGCAAAAGTTGCGTGTGACTTTGCTTACAGGCCGAACAATTGAGCAAGGCGTAGGCAAAGAACATGGAAAAGCCTCACACGAGTATTACGAAGCTTGTTCAATGGTTTACATGGACGCGGACGACATGAAGAAACTCGGCATAAAGAACAACACGAACGTTCTCGTGACTACCCCGTATGGGTCAGTTGTCCTTAAAGCCGTGAAGTATCCCCGCGGTGCGACTCCTGGATTAGTTTACATTCCTTATGGTCTATGGGCGAACGCTATCGTCAGTGACGCAACCACCAGCATTGGTATGCCCTCTTTCAAGGGAACGCCTGCAGAGGTTGAACCAGCCGCTGGCAAGCTCGTTTTAAGCATGGAAGAACTTCTTATGAGTGAATTTGGGAGGTAAAAACAGATGTCCGTAATCAACTCAGTAACATGCCCTATCTGCGGCTGCTTGTGCGACGACATCGAAGTAACGGTTGAAAACAACGAAGTGGTCAAAATAAAGAACGGCTGCGCCATATGCGAAGCCAAGTTCTTAGGTTATAAATGTGAACATCGAATTCACTCGCCGCTGATTAGAAAAGACGGCAAACTCGTTCCAGTCTCAATGGAAGAGGCTGTTCACAAGGCTGCAGAAATCCTCGCCAACGCAAATTACCCAATATTGTATGGTTGGAGCTCCACAAGCTGCGAAGCTCAACGAGTGGGCGTAGAATTGGCTGAGGAAATCGGGGGCGTTCTCGACAACACGTCAGTTGTCTGCCATGGTCCATCTGTCTTGGGAGTCCAAGAAGTGGGCCTTCCCACATGCACTCTGGGACAGATTAGACACCGTGCTGACCTAATTATTTACTGGGGATGCGATCCGTGGAGCGCGCATCCAAGGCACTTGGAGAGATACACAAGTTTTACAGATGGACGGTTTGAAAACAGTGAATGGAAATCTTACATGAACAAGGTTAAGGCTTCTGCTGGCAAAAAGAAACTGTTGAGTGCTCAAAGAATGGGAACGCCTAAGAAACCAGCTTCAATGGCTGAATCTTTACCGATGAATAAGCCTCCAGAAACGTTGCATAAGGAAGGCCGTAAGCTAATAGTTATTGACGTTAGAAAAAGCATGTCTGCCGAAATGGCTGATTACTTCATTCAGGTCGAGCCCAACAAGGATTACGAGTTGATGCAGGCGCTAAGAGCATTGATTCGCGATCAAGAACTTGACGTTGACAAAGTCGCAGGTGTCCCAGTGGAGTACTTGGAAGAAGTTGCCGATGCACTTGTGAACGCTGAGTTCGGCGTAATCTTCTTCGGCATGGGCCTAACCCAGACAGCAGGTAAATTCAGAAACATAGAAGTAGCCATATCGCTGATACGTGATTTAAATTCCAGGACGAAATTCGCGATCATGCCCATGAGAGGCCACTTCAACGTCACTGGCGCCAACGTTGTTTCCGCTTGGCAAACCGGCTACCCTTATGGCGTTGATTTTTCACAGGGCTATCCAAATTACAATCCTGGTGAGACAACGTGCATGGATGTTCTCTTGCGCGGAGAGAACGACGCGTCGTTGATTATCGCGGCAGACCCAGGTGCAAACTTCCCGAAGAGAGCCGTTGAGAACATGGTCAAACACCCGTTGATAGTGATTGACCCGCATATGAACGCTACGGCGATGCTGGGGGACATTGTGTTTCCCTCAGCTTTTGTTGGCATAGAAGTCGGGGGCACCGCGTACCGAATGGACCATGTACCACTGCCGCTGAAGAAAGTTGTTGAACCTCCAGCGGGCATACTTCCAGACGAGGAAATTCTCAGAAGAATTCTTGAAGAAGTCCGAATTATCAAATCACAAAAGACAGAGGCTGCCTAAATGGCTGAACTACTCATAAAGAACGGCTTCGTCTTTGACCCCTTAAACGGAATTAACGGCGAAAAAATGGACATCGCCATAAAAAACGGCAAAATCGTGCAAGTCGTCAAAGATCACAAATCAAAGAAAATAGACGCTACTGGCTTGACAGTTATGCCCGGCGGGGTGGACATTCACACGCACATTGCCGGAGCTGAAGTCAACACCGGCAGGATCTTGAGGCCAGAAGATCACGTTAAGGATGTTGTACGCAAAACCGCCCTGACGCGTTCTGGCGTTGGATACTCGATCCCATCGACCTTCATTACTGGTTATCGGTATTCAAAGATGGGCTACACCACCATCATGAATCCTTCCATGCCGCCCTTAGAAGCTAAACACACACATGAAGAATTGAACGATACACCCCTGCTTGACAAAGCCAGTTACCCGCTGTTAGGCGACTGGTGGTTCGTACTTGAATACTTGCGGAAAGGCGATTTGGAGGAATGCGCGAAATACGTGGCGTGGATGATGGGGACATCAAAAGGGTACGCCATAAAAATCGTTAACCCAGGCGGACTGGAATCTTGGGGTTTCGGGCGAAACGTCCACACTATAGATGATGAGG
>CAYGVV010000062.1:0-9051 GCA_964353395.1 uncultured Candidatus Bathyarchaeia archaeon
AGTTCTCCCTCTTTCAGGTGCCACTCGTTTTGTCTCGAGTTGCCTTCCACATAAGCGATTAATGGAGCCGTGATAAGCCTGAAACCCAAACTCTTGAGTCTGCCTTCAATACCCTTGACTGCACTTCCGCTAATCCTTAACTGCATTTGAGTGTCAAAAGCAGCAGCCAGCTTTCCCGATAACTCGTTGCTTGGCAGACTATCCAGAAACTGCATTATCCCGCTCGTTGCCCTAAACTGCATCGTAGGTGCACCAGCAAGCAAACAATCATAGTTCTTCACAACTGCCTTGTCGACATCATTGACGAAGAAAGAGTCAACCGCTATCCCTTTTTCCTTTAGAACTCCATTAATGGTTTCGGCGACGAATCGTGTTACCTTCGAGGGTGACACTGTATCATAAACAATTAAGACTTTCATACAGTCCCGACTCACATAGTTTAGCAAATCTGTTTTGTTGCTTTGCACTTTTAAGGTTTATAGCATACTATGCGAGGGTTACATTTTGACCAGTTATGGCTAGGAAAATCATGATTCGCCTATTTTCGTGTTATTCGATGTTGCTTTGAATTTTTCTATGCAGACCATTCCTTCTCATGAAGGAAAAAGCGCTTGAAAGTGATATTAAGATAGTGCTGAACAAGAAAAAAGGAGAAGTGTTGCTTGCGCCTTAGGGTGGCAGAAACTGCTGGTACACTGGGTGACCCTTAAAGTGCAGCGTGGTCTCGGATTTCTCCACTGTTCCGCTGGGCAACCGCATGCAGATCGAGCATACAATTGCGCCGTCTGGAATCAAGCGCACGCCGTCTAAGAGTTCGCCTTTGGTTACGCCTGAAGCGGCGAATACCAATTCTTTGCCTTTGGCGAGTTCATCTTGATTGTAGGTTTTGTTCACGTCTACGCCTTCTTTTTTCAGGCGGTCTAAGCGTTTAGGGTCGTCTTTCTTGTCTTGCCAGACTTTAACGAGCATGGTTCCGCCGAGGCATTTCATGGCTGTCGCTGCAATGGTGGCTTCGGGTCCTGCGCCAGCACCTAAAAGTAAATCCACGCCTGAGTTGGGGATGCAGGTGACAACTGCGCCTGCGATGTCGCCGTCAGGGATGAGTATGATGCGTACGCCTAGTTTTCTGAGTTGGCTAAGGATTTCCGCGTGGCGTTCCCGTTCAAGCATGATAACTGTGAAATTTGCGAGCTGCAAGCTTTTGGCTTTGGCTACGGTGCGGACGATTTCTTCTATGGTCATGTCCGAGTTGATTTTGCCGATGCTGTGGTGGTCGGTGGCAATCTTAAAGTAGTAGCCATCATCGGGTAATACTTGGAAGCATCCTGCGGGTGCGCACGCTAAAGCGGAGATGGCGTCTTTTCTGCCTTTGCTTGCGGCGGTTGTGCCGTCAACTGGGTCGATGACGAACTCGACTTTGGGTCCTCTTCCTGTGCCGACTTTTTCTCTATAAGCGAACGATGGTGCGTTGTCTTTGGGTCCTTCGCAGCAGATGACTTCTCCTTCGATGTCTGTTTGTTGGAGGATAGCCCGTGAGAATTCCACTGCCTGATCATCTATGAGGTCGCAGTTTCCTTGTCCGATGTGGAGTGCTGCGCCTACTGCGGCTGCGACTGTGATTCTGGTTAATGAGGGAGCTAGTGCTCTGAGGGTTACCATGTTTATGTTCTCCATTATGTGGTTGGGTGGTAATGTGGTGGCTTAATCCATATAAAATGTGCGCATGAACAGTCAGTTTTTGCTGAGGGCTTATAGTTGCTGTTTTTTGACTATACCCCTCTTTATAGGCTGAATTTTGCTGCAGAACTGAGATTTTTTCGTTGATGCATGTGTCGGAAGCCCAACAAAAAACACTTATGAAAGAACGGCATTCAAACAGAAAGCATGCAGGCACAGGCGAAATGAGCGAAATCAAATTGAAGGTCAAAGGCATCCTCCTCGACTTGGACGGCACCATACTGGACACCAAACCAGCCTACTTAAAAGCAGCGATAATCGCGTTCAAATCCACTGGGCAGGAACCGCCTGAACCAGCGATTTTGCTGCAGATACCTAAGCGCATAGAGCAGAAACAACCCCTAACCGACATAGTCGAAACCAACACGCAAGAGTTCCTCGACATTTACCTTAAGACCTTCTACAGTATCGCCAGCGCCACCACCAAACCCGTACCGCATGCGGCGGAAACGCTTCAGGCGCTCTCGAAGAAGGCGAAACTCGCGGTAATTACCATGCGCTTCATGCCTAAACAGCTCATCATCAAAGAACTGGAGCAGCACGGCTTAGCAAAGTACTTCGCGCATGTGGTAACCGCGTTAGACACGCACAAGCCCAAACCTTCGCCTGAAGCGCTCATAAAGGCGGTTGAAGCTCTGGATGTCCAGATGTGCGACTGCGTCATCGTGGGCGACTCAGTTTCCGATGTCAGGGCTGGAAAAGCCGCAGGCATCAGGACTGTGGCGGTGCTTTCGGGGCTGTTTTCCCGTGAAGAACTCTCCAGAACAAGCCCAGATTTGATAATTAGTGATGTGACGGAGCTTCCGCAGTTCATAGTGTAGAACGTTCAAATAATATTTCTGGAACCGAAATATTGCTGAAAACCGCCTAAACCAGTTATATGGGCATGTTGAATAAAGCTTATAAAAGCTTACATTCCATATGGATGTGGAGAAGGCTTCAGAGCGGGAATGGATAAATGAACTTTGTAGAAATAATCCTAACGGAGAAACTGAAAGACGCAGACCCAGCTCTTGACATTCTGGGTTCTGACCGCAAGGTCCTACAGGTTGCCTGCCAAGACTTCACGAACTACCTTAAGCATCATTGGGACCTCATCGGGAAAGAAGCAAACCAATGCGAACTCGTGGAGAAACTCGAAAACTTGTTCAAAGAAGACCCAACCGAGCTGGAAGCATTCCTTACCGTTTGGACAGGCATCTGGCTTAAGAAATGGAAGGAACGCGTAAAACTGCTCATAGGCAACCAGAACATCAACAAATGGAACAAAGTCACCAAAACCCTCAACAACGCTGAACCACTGTGGAATAAACTTGAACACAAACAGGAAATCATGGAAATCGTGGTTTCCACGCTTATAAAGAACGGGGAAATCTGCGGCACCGAAATTCTCTCGGAGAACCTTCTGAAGATGGAGCTAGGCGAAAAAAATAATCAGAACTCCAACGAGAAAGAGCAGATCTTGACAGTTTTGAACAATGTACTGCGAAAAGCTCGAGAGATGGCTCAAAGCAAAGGCCCCTTAATCTTCGTTAAAATCGACAAAGGCTACTACCGCGCTGGAAACGAGTAAGAACAAAGAAAGGCAGATTCTAATTTTTCACTTTTCATTTCGGCATCCCTGCTTCTGCAAAAGGTTTACCCTGCAAAATTACGAAGTCAATCAGCAAATTTAAATGCAAAGCAGCTCATTTCGTTCTTGATGTTGCAATATACAGTTTTTCTTCGGGCAATCAACGTCGGCGGCCACAACAGCGTAAAAAAGGAAAAACTACAAAAAGCCTTTGTTGCCTTGGGCTTCCATAACGTTTTAACGTACAAGCAAAGTGGTAACGTAATTTTCGAAACCAACTCCAAAGACCGTGACGCGATTGAGAAGGAAATAAAACAGCAACTTCAGCAACTGTTGGGTCGCGACGTAGGCGTATTCATGCGCACAATGAAACAGTTGACAGAAATAGTGGATATGAACGCTTTCAAAAACGAAGACAGCGCAGGCGCCAGCTTTCTAGTTACCTTTTTTGACAAACCACCTAAAAATTCGCTGCCACTGCCTATGAAAATTCCAAACTCTGATGCACACATTATTCTGATAAAGGGAATGGAAGCTTTCAGCGTAACCCACGGACATGGAGATGGAGGAAAACCGAACCCATTTCTCGAGTCAAAACTGAAAGTACACGCGACGACACGTAACTTAAACGTTCTTAAAGAAATAATTCAGATGTGCTCTAAAGGAGCCGCTTGAAAAGCTAGAATTAAGGATTAAAGAAAGATAGCTAAGCTATTCTTTGTCTTGCCAGCGTTTTCGTCTGCCACAGGTAACTTCTGATGGTGGTGGTTTCTCCATAGCCGCATGCCGCGCATCGTTTGTTGCGCACATGATACGCTCTTCTGCCGCAGCGCCTGCACTTTATGTGAACGGTTTTGCCTTGGCGTTTGCCCATTGATGGTGTGCCTTTACCCACTGGGTGTCACCTTGGGGGCGGGGAAATGAGAACGACGTTGTCTCCGCGGACAATTATCAAGCCGAGTTTTCGCTGGTTTTCAACGTTTGTGGTGTCTTCTGTTTCTTCCAAAACAAGGTTTAGGTGCTGGTCGAAGCCTTTCAGTCTTCCTCGTAGGCTTTTGCCACCTTTTAGTCGCACGAGCACTATTTTGCCAATGTTCTGCTCAAGGATTTCTGTGGTCATTTCGCTCATTTGGAACCCTCGTATGCCTTATTCTGTTGTAATGTTAAACTTATAACATTTAAACCTATCTAAGCAGAAATGCCCTCAGCCATTGGTCACCACATTTGTGAATAAAAACGCAAAAAGTTGCCCAATCTGAACCAATGCGCATTTATACTTAAATAGAAAGTCTGCGTCCCTTTTTTGCATGGATATCCGAGACTTAGTCAACTACAACCACAAAGTCCGCCGCCTCTACCTTGAAGCCATGAGCAAGCTATCTTGGGACGAAATCGTCAAATCCCGTGGCTCCAGCTTTGACTCCATGCGAAACATTTTCCTGCATCTCACCTTGGTGGAGGACCGATGGATCAACTACATCATTCCTGACCGATTCAGGGACTGGGTTGACCCAGACTTTGAACAGTTCAAAAGCGTCAACGACCTGGAGAAGTACCTGTGCAGCGTCGAAGAGAAAACCCGAAAATACTTGGGCAAGGCTTCGTTTGAGGAGTTGAGCCGTGAAGTGACTATTCCTTGGGGTGACGCCTCTGGCACGAAAATAAGTATTGAAACAGCACTCGCTCACATGGTTGCTGAAGACCTCATCCATCTCGGGGAGTTGTCTGATATTCTTTGGCGTATGGGTACTGAGCCGCCTTATCTTGCCTTTTGGCGTTACAAGCATCAAATTGACAGCGAGAACCGAACTTTGCCCGCTTCGAAATAACTGTTGGTTTGCAACGGGAAAGGTTTTTCGCTGCAAAACCTAAATAGTCTGAACGCTCCAACTTACCTTCCACTGCACTGCAGAGTTGACGCATGATTGCTTGAACAACTGCTCCAGACCATAATCCTCGGCTTAATACAGGGCACATCAGAGTGGCTGCCTATCTCCAGCACCGCTCACCTGAAGCTGACGGAGCACTTCTTCAACTTAGCTGTAACACCCTTGTTTAACCTCGTCCTCCACGCAGGAACTTTAGCTGTTGTGATTTTCTTCTTCAAGAAAGAAGTGAAAAACATTCTCGTGGCTTTGGCGCATCTGGATTTTAAGTCGGAGAGCGGCATGCTCATACCCCGCATTGTTGTTGCCACCATTCCCACCGCCATCATCGGAGTAACCTACGACCTGTTCCTTCAAGACCGCCTGCAAACAATCCCCATCATCGCCGTCACCTTCCTCATCGGCGCCACAATCGTCTACACCACCAAGTATGCCAAAGAAGATGTGGACGGTCTATCATACAAGACAGTACTGCTTATGGGCTTAGCTCAGGGATTCGCCATTTTCCCAGGACTCTCCCGCAGCGGAGTAACCATATCCACAGCGTTGCTGCTGGGACTGAAGAGACAGAAGGCGTTCAAATTCTCCTTCTTACTATCCATACCTGCTATCGTCGGTGACTTGGCGGTGGAGGCTTATGGTCAGCGAGGTCTGCTTTCAACTGGCGGAATAGGCTCAATTGAAGTGTTAGCAGGTGTTGCCGCCGCGGTTGTAGTTGGCTATTTTGCGTTGAAACTGGTTTCAAGACTCGTTCAGGGCAAGAAGTTCCATTACTTCGCGTTCTACACTTGGGCTCTTGGCATAGCTCTGCTATTACTAACACTGCTTGCTCATTAGCCAGCAGATATGCTACGTTAAGTTTGAAGCAAACAGGCACCATCTACTTCGTGTACAAAGGAACCTTTAGCGGCGCTCTATGCTTACACTTATAAATTCCCTTCTCGTTCTAACCTTAGACTATGCGGGAGCTACAGAATGGCATCGATTTTCGAGCTGCTTGGCGTTTTGCTTTTGTCTTTCGGCTTTAACCTTATTCCATTCGCCGGTCCCTCTAACCTTTTTATAGCCTCCAACGCTGCCCTGATGGTTAATAGTGACGCGTTTACGCTTGGTTTCTTGGTGGCTTTTGGATCAGCCTGTGCTAAGGGGATACATTACATGGTTACCTTCTTTGTTAGCAAGCATCTGAGCGAGAAACGGCGCCAACGGCTTGATGCTGAAGGGTTGAAAGTTAAGAAGTGGGCTTTCTTGCTGCTGTTCGCGGCAGCTGCCACGCCTATTCCTGATGAGCCAATTGTCATACCTCTCGGGCTTATGAAATACAGTCCTGCCAAGTTTTTCACAGCTTTCTTCCTCGGCAAGCTTTCAATAACCATAGTGGGCGCGGCTTTAGGGACTTGGACTGAAGGTTTCTTCTCAGGAGTGCTTAGCCACGAGGTCATGATTGTGCTCTCGATAGTTCTGACCATAGTCGTCACTGTTATACTGTTGAAGGTGGACGTGGGCAAGCTCACGGAGAGAATTCTGAAGAGAAAAACCAAGGCTCCTGAACAGGGCACGAATTCTTCAAGCAAAAGTAGCGCTTGAAGCGATAGGGAAAGCTAAATATCATCCTTGCCTAATCCGCATACCGAGAAGAACTCGCGTCAAAGAGAGAGCTTGAATGTCTCAGAAACATCGAAGATACTCATTAAGAACCAAAGAAGCCAAGCAAATCATCACGCAAGCATCTGAAAAGCTAAAGGTCAATCTGGAAACCTTGTTCGGCGCGAAAGCGAACGTTGAAACCGTTGAAACTGACTTCGGCCAACTATTGCTCATCGACGGAAAGCCGCTATTGTTCAAGACGGGAGCCGCTGTTTTGCCGACGCTGTTGGCTAAAGAAATCTTGGTGCATGTGCCTAAGGTGGTGGTTGACATGGGCGCTATTCCGTATGTGTGCAACGGCGCCGACGTTATGGCTCCGGGCATAGTCCGTTACGAAGGCGAATTCATCAAAGGCGATATAGTTCTCGTGTTGGATGAGAAGCACGGCAAACCCTTAGCCTTAGGCGAGATACTGTACGGGTCAGAGGAAGCGAAAAGCATTAGGCAGGGCGTCGTGGTCAAAAACTTCCATTACGTGAGCGATAAAATCTGGAATTTTGCGAAGCCGCTGGCAGAGTAAATGCGCTATGCTACTTTTTCTGGTAGCAATCCATACAGATGGCGACTATTTTCACGTTCCGCATGGGCTGCTGCATGCTTAACAAGCCTTTGGCAAGCACAGTCACGTAGCCTAAGGGTTTCCCGCATTTCTGGCATCTTACCGGTTTAGCTTCACTCATTTCTTGCACACTTCCATTCCGTGTGGTTCTCTTTACGCTGGCTTTGTCTCTTATATTTTCCCGAGGCTATTGTTTCCTCCACAAAAACTAAGCACTCATGCAATATGAAAGAAACAAAACAGCCCCAACATACACATCCAAGTAGGCACCAAAGAATCTGGATAAAATCCAACTCTTGTTCCAGCCTTTATATAAGGGGGCTATAGACTGCTCCGAGCACTAGAGTACAAGAGGAAAAAGGTGCCTGCAAGGGTGTGTCAGTCAGATTTTCTTCACCGTAATATTAATAAATCCCATGAAGTGAATACAATGTGCTACTTCCTACAGATGGAATTCCAAACGTGGATTTCCCCATTCAGTTTTAGGGAGACAAAACAACATGGCATATAATGATGCAGCTAACCAATTAGTCGTAAAAGGAACAACCACCATCGGAGTCGTCTGCAAAGACGGCGTAATCTTGGCTTCAGACACACGAGTAACCATGGGTTTTTTCGTTGCCCACAAACAGGGAAAGAAAGTGTACAAAATCGACGACCACATAGGCATGACCATTGCTGGTTCAGTGGCTGACGCACAGAAAGTCATCGACATAATCACCGCCAACGCACAACTTTACAAAATCAACCTCAACAGGCCGATGCCAATCAGCTCCGCAGCAAGAGTAACCAGCAACCTACTCTTTAGCGCAAGAGGCTTGATGGCGCAAATCCTTGTTGGTGGCGTAGACGAAACAGGTCCACACATCTTCAACTTGGACCCCTTCGGAAGCTTAACTGAAGACAAAATGACCTCCACAGGTTCTGGTTCACCCCTGGCACTCGGCGTTTTGGAAGATAAATTCCGGGAAGACATGACTGTAGCCGAAGCATTGCCCATAATTGCCAAAGCCGTTAACGCAGCCATGAAACGCGACATCGCAAGCGGCAACAACTACAACATCATCGTAATCGACAACAACGGATATCGGGAACTCACCGACACGGAGAAACGCGACCTCTTGGCAAAGGGAAGTTAAAAATTTGGCGAGAACGCAACAAGACAAAGACAAAATTGAAATAAGCCAGTATATTCTGCAGCATGTTCCCCAAGAGGCAGAAGTCACTCGCATAGAATACGAAGGACCAATGCTCTCTATTTACACCAAAAAACCCGAAATCCTAGTTGAACAAAGCGGTGTCATAGCCGAAATCGTCGGCGTAATCCGAAAACGAATCGTCGTACGCCCAGACCCTTCCGTCAGGCTTCCAGAAGCCGAAGCAGAAAAAATAACGCGCGAACTCATCGCCAAAGAAGCCGAAATAACCGACATAAACTTCGACCCAAGCTTAGGCGAAATAATCATCGAAACGAAGAAACCAGGTTTAGTTATCGGCAGAAACGGCGTAGTCCTCCAGGAAATAATAAGGAAAACCAAATGGCGCCCACACGTCCTCCGAAGCCCACCGATAAAATCCAAAATCGTCACCAACATGCGCCATTACCTGCACTCGGAAAGCCAAGAACGCGAACGCATACTCCGCACCAT
>CAYGVV010000063.1:0-9041 GCA_964353395.1 uncultured Candidatus Bathyarchaeia archaeon
TGCGCAGGTTCTGTATCCGTTATTTTTGGCGCATATCCGAATTTCGCAGGTAGGGCTCCCGCATGGTTCCTTTATTGAGGTGCAGCAAGTTTGCATGCCGCCTAGTTGAGGGAGAAATTCTAGGAACCCCATGACTTGGTCAACATTTTTGAAAGGTGGAAGGATCTCTTTAAACAAGTCCAACGGCAACTCTTGCAGCGACTCTTTAAACAACTTCGCCAGTTGTAGTCGCCTCTCTGAACGGGCTCTGCAATCTTTGCAGTTTATACCGCAAAACGCAACTATCTCTTCATCAGAAAATAGAGGCGCCTTCTGTTTTGCAGCCCTTTCGCCAGTTTTTTGTTAGCCACTTCAAAACCTCTTGGTTAATGGTATATCAAGTGGTTTGTTTAAAAGATTTTGCCAACCCATTCCGCGCATACACTTTGTCACATTGAACATTATAGGGTTAATTAACTGAAAAACTGCGGAGGTTGTTTTTGTTGGTAGCCCGGGAGAGATTCGAACTCTCGTCGGCGGGTCCAAAGCCCGCATCGTTGACCTCGTTGCACCAAATGGGCTTATTCTGGAGACTAAATGCTGCGAAGAACCGCAATTTGAGCCTATTAATAGGGACGGGTTGATTTCCGAGTTCTATCAACACTGTTCTGTAGATGAACGACTGGAACCGAGAGTGTGCAAGGATTATAAAAATCAGGCTCTAAGATTTCTTGGGTTCTCACAAGGCAATGTCAACCGAGAAAGCATAAGAGCCTACCTACAGAGCTACATTAACAAAGCGCCAAAAACCTACAATAACGAATTGACTGGCTTAAGAGCGTTTATTGGCAGATTCTTGCGGCATCCAGAACTTGTGGAAGGCTTCAAGAAGGCTCATGTAAACAGCAACTATGATATCGAATTGCCAACAAAGACCCAACTAAAGCGGGGATTTGAAGCGTTGACCGATGATAGAGAAAGAGCAATATACCTTTTCTACGCGACTGCTGGATTAAGACACACTGAGGGCTTAAGGCTCAATCGTTACGAAGATATAGACTATGAACTGAGAACCGTCAAAAGCAAGCATAACACAAGAACCAAGAAAGCTGGTGTGTCTTTCTATAATGAGGAGTGCGAGTTTTATCTGCAAAAATTCATGGACACCCGCAAAGACAATTCTGATAGATTGTTCTGCATAGGCTTTAGGGAATTTGTTAGAATCTGGAGAAAGGCAAGCGCGAACGCTGGAGTTAAAATTGGTCCTCAGATTTTGCGGAAATGGCATTCGAGTGAACTTGGAGAACTCGGAGTTCCTGACCGCTATGTTGACATTTTCCAAGGCAGAGCACCGCAATCCGTGATTGGCAAGCACTACACTGGAAAAGAATTTGAGAGACTAAAGAGAATCTACGACAAAGCTGGTCTGAGAGTACTTAGTTAATTTCCCTTTTTCTATTTTCGCGGAGTGCCAACGGCGCGCGCTAATCCACCTTTTTCTCATTATTACTTGTCATGCGGTTACCAAATTATATAAGCGAAATTTGCTAACAAAAAGGATAGGGTTTGATTCAATACGCGGAGAAAAAGCCATATCTACATAGCTAATCGTGTTATCTCAACAATCGGCATTAATGTTTGCAGTGAGGAAGCTTCAGCCAAGCTAATAGAAGGGTCAGTGATACCAGATGAATGGAAAGACTATCCTCACCATTATGGCAAAGATGGGCTAATCCGTCATAACGTGATTGAATCAAGGAAATGTTGGCTTAAAGGAGATAAGGAAAACTCTGGTTTTAGGCTTGGCGTGGCTTTTCACTACATAGCCGACAAATGGACATTAATGAGTGGAAATGACCCAAGGCATTCCAGTTGGGAGCAGTCTATCGCGCGGTCTCGCATTTCTAATGATAATATTCGGCAATTAGTGCAGTTCTCGGGATTGCCTGATTACTACCCATTAATTGAAAAACTTGAGAAAGAACCCGTTGGAAAAGAGGAGACCACACAAATAGCCCGCCTATGTCGTCCAAGCATCTCGTCAGTGCCTTCTGTTGACCTGAATATCGCATTCAAAATCTGCCAAAGAGTAGCGCAATCGGTTTTTTCGCCATTGCATGTTCCAATGGAAATTAGGGAAAAGATAGACGCTGCAGGCATAATGATTAACAGCGTAGTATCGAGAACACATTTTCGCTTTTTATGGTGCCTTTTTCTTCTACTCATTTTCTTAGGAATGATTCCATTATTTTCCATTAACACCGTTTTTTTCTTAACAGCATTCTTGGCAACATTCTCGATTGAAATATACTCACTGAAATTGCTCCGTCTGAAGGAACTCAAGCCCTACAACAAAATCAGAGAATTAGGTCATCTTGCAACTGCGTGGTTTATTATGATGCTTGTGTTTGTTGTTCTTAGTGGTTATGCGGGGCTTATCTTAATGAGCGAAAACGTACTCTCGAAGGTGGCTATTCTTGCGGTTGTTTCCAGCCTTTTTGGGCAGAATTGGATGCTTTGGCACTTGGTCAAAAAGACGGAAGCAAACAAATTATATACATACATTGAATGGTTCACTGATTTAGAACCACCCTTACAAGTTGAAAAGCCAACCCAGAGCAAACCAAACAACACAGAAGGCGAGAGCTCATTCGACCTTGACGACAATATTCTGAGAATCGAGCGCTGCCCTTACTGTGGGAGAAAATACACAAGCGACGGATTAACAGAGAATTGCCCTAACTGTGGGGCAAAGGCACCATATTTTACTCTTGACTTTCATTACCACATTTCTTAGATATGAATTAGTAGAATTCTGGCTGAAAAAATCCTATTCACTGACTATCACCATTAATAAAGATGATAGCGCTAAGCATTATTTGATAAATATGCCAATCGGAAAGAAGAGTTTTCCACCAATAGAATTGATGCCTTCAGAAGGGTTAGAAAATTTAAAGTACCTATTTGGAAAAGAAAATGTAGAGAAAGGCAATGAAGCAGAAAAAAAAGTTTATGAATACCTGAAGATGCGGTATCCTGTCGTTGTGGATTTCAGGTTTCCGTTAGAATTTACGGATTGGATGACAAAAGCATCAAAGAAACTTGACGACTATACGGGGTTACAATGGTTAGGGGAAATTAAAGGTTCAAAATTCGATTTCATAGTAAGGGATTCTGATGAAAAAGTCTTTTTTGTCGATGTTAAAAGTCCACAGGAAAAATGGCTTACATGGGGATGCGGTGCAAACAAAGAGCAGTATGACCGCTACTTCGGATTAACAAAATTATTTCCGTTCTATCTTTATGCGTGGGTTCGAGAGAAGCGTATCCTTTACATTCATCAGGTGCGAGACCCAAACAAACCCAAACTGGAGGTCTTGGGTCAAAACCCGTCAGCCTATAAAATCCCAGCGAACGAGATTAGGCAAGTAGAAATCGAGAAGAGCGTGGCTTAGAATTGAGGGAGAGAGAAGACTGAGCCTTATTTTTCCCAATGAGTGCAATAAAACCCAACAGACCCACCTTCCCAATACGTGGTTCACGAGTTCCGAAGATTCTAACCTTCTCACATTCCCAAGCACAGAAAACAAAGACAACGACAAAAAACAGAAAACGTTAGCAGAAGGCAGTCAGGAAAACAGCTCAGGAAAAGGTCAGGAAGGAAACGTAATAACCCTAAATTACGCCGCTTTGTGGAAAATAACCGAAAATTGGATGTTGACCCAAGGATTCCTACTTTCCTACCTGAAAGGAAGAGAAAAAATAATTTTTAAAAATATTTCATTCAACAGTGGTCAGGAAAGTAAGGAAAGTAGGAAAGTAAGTATAGAAGACCTGCCAGACGCCCCGCAAACGGAGATACTGCCGTGGGGTAGCCACTAATCATTCTATCTCTCTCTATCTCTTTTCTTTTTTTATATCATCGCCCTCGTTGGCACCGTTGCGTCCGCTGCAAACGCTTTGAGTGGTGCATCGTGAGCCACGTTGCCCTTTTCCCTTATTCTTGTGGATTACTCAGTGTATAGTATAACGTAAGAAATACGACCGTTTACGCTTAAGCTTCCCCAGAGGGTGTGCTCTTTATGATTTTATTGTTTTTCTATTACATAAAACATAGTATTAGGTAGGTTAAGCGTAAACCGTTGTTTTAGTAGTACTCTCTATGAAGGAATCCACATAAATAAAGCAAAAAATCATGGAACAAATAAAAAAGGTGGCAAAAATCCAATGCAGTTTTGTGTGTGCATAGTATGTATATATATACTGTTATGTATGGAATGTGGGTGTGTTCGTTTTTCAGCGTTTGCCTTCGTTGTTTTCTTGCGGGGGTTAATAATCAAATAATCCATCAGAGACATTAAGTCGGGAGTGCTTTCTTAGATTTAGCGAATTAACCAGATTTTTTGAAATGGGGGGTACTTTGGGCTTCTTTTGGTGTATAGCTGCGAAATTCAAGAGAGAGAAATCAAGCTCAGCGCTAAATTCGCGCTATGGCATTGCTATGAGTGTTCTGCAATCAAGCCTTCCCCAAATTTTATATAGTGTTGTATATACATTAACATACGGGTGAATAAAGAATGGGAAAGAGAAAAATAACAACTATGCGAATCGACGAAGAACTGCTGACTAAAGCACACGATTTAGGCTTGAATGTCTCTAAGATAGCTGAAAACGCATTGAAAGACGCAATAAATCGCATGGAAGGCTCTTACAGTCAAGAGAAGCCCAATACAAGCCCGAATAGCGCTCAGAATAATGTAGGTGGTAGCCCGGGAGAGATTCGAACTCTCGTCGGCGGGTCCAAAGCCCGCTATGCTTGACCACTACACCACCGGGCTTCCTGTCGGTTCTGCGCGCTGGAGTTTTAACCATGCCATTTTTTCCTAATAAGGGTTCTCACAGCCTTCTCGAACATTGGAACCTGCGTGTCCCTTCAAGGAATAAACTTTTAAGCGGGACTATTATTAGGTGTATGTATTCGGAAGAAGTCCACCGAATCTCGTTGTTTGAACAGCAAAGCTTATATATTTGGTCTGTTCCTCCGTTTAGAATTGCGCGGGCCGAATGTACTGTTTTCTCAGCCCAAAAAAGAAAAAATGGTGACGGTTTTGCGCAAGTGTGGAATGGAGTCGGAAAAATGAGCAAAAAAGAAGCACCCAGAACACATCAGCGCTTGGTTGACAAGTGCCCAGAGTGCGGCAGCGAAAATCTCGTTCACGATTATGACACGGGCGAAACCGTTTGCGGCGACTGCGGTCTCGTCTTGTACGAACAGATGCTGGATAAAGGACCAGAGTGGCGCGCTTTCACACAAGAAGAGAAGGCGTCAAGAAGCCGAGTTGGAGTCCCAACATCATACTCAGTTCACGATAAAGGATTGTCCACCGCGATTAGCCAAGTTGACCGCGATGCTTTTGGAAGGAAACTGCCTCTCTCCACTAGACTGCAAATGTGGCGCCTAAGGAAATGGCAGATACGCAGCCGAGTGCACTCATCCATCGACAGAAACCTCGCTCAAGCCATGGCTGAACTTGACCGCCTAAGCGATAAGGTTTACATTCCGCCGCCAATCAAGGAAAAAGCCGCTGTCATTTACCGCAAAGCCCTAGACAAAGGATTAGTTCGCGGCAGGTCAATCGCTGCCATAGCTGCTGCAGCACTTTACGCTGCTTGCCGTGGAAGCGGAACTCCCAGAACTCTGCGCGAGATTGCTGAGGCAAGCCTTGTCGACAAGAAAGATGTTGCGCGCTGCTACAGACTCTTGTTGCGAGAGCTCGATGTGCACATGCCAATAGCGGATCCATTAACTTACGTGTCAAAGATTGCTGAAAAGACCGGAATCTCAGGTAAAACACAAGGTGCGGCAATACAGATTCTCAGGGACGCCAGAAGGAGACGTGCTGCCGCTGGCAAAGACCCGATGGGTTTGGCTGCTGCTGCATTGTACATTGCTTGCCTGCAGAACAACGAGAAGAAGACGCAGAAAGACATTGCAGAAGCTGCTGGAGTCACGGAAGTAACTGTGAGGAACCGCTATAAGACCCTGAAAAAGCAGCTGAATCTTGAGCTGCCCGACTAGGATTAGTTGGGTTTAGCTTTCCTCTTCTTTTTCTAGTTCCATGAATATTGAGCCTATGTAGCCGCATTCGCTGCATATGTATTTTTGTGGGGTTAACCAGTAGTCTAGGCTGCTTGACAGGCTAAGTTTTGGGCTGCCGCATCTGGGACAGAAAATTTGTTGTGGTTTACTGTGTTTTATCGTCTTGAGTACGTTGCGGATGTTTCCTAGTATTTTCATTTTGGGGCTTTGCTCCTTCGTCTGGTGGCTATTGGCGTTCTATGTTTTCTGCTGGGTATCCGGTTTTGATGAGGAATTCTCGGACTCTGTCTCGGTGGTCGCCTTGCAGCATAACCAAGCCATTCTTGGATGTTCCGCCACAAGCGCAAAAAGCTTTCAGTTTATGTGCTAGGTCTGCTAGATCCGTGGTTTTTTCATCCATGCCGTCGATAACTGTGGTTGGTCTGCCGAATTTCCGTGTTTCGAGTCTTATGCGAATTCTCTGTTGTTCTTTTTCTATTTCGCCACAAACGCATAAGTCCTTTGGAAGCCCGCATGTTGTACAAATTTCAGCCATGAATCTCACGTTTAGGATGGTTACGGAGATATATAAGAGTTTCAAACTAATCCATGCTTAACCTGCATTGTCAAGTCTGTGTTTGGTTTTGTAAGTTGGTTGCTGCTGGTTGCTGTTGGCTGTTTGGTGGATGCTTTGGTGGGGGTGACTGTTGTGCGATTTTTCTTCTATACCCCCTATATCGCTGAATGGTTTGTGATTTGGTTTTGTTTTTAAATTTGGCTTGTGGTTTGGGTTTTTCCCGCGGTTTGAAAAGGCGCAAAAAGGAGCGGAAAGGTCAGTTTCGGCAGATTCTGGTTTCGAAGATTCCAGCTCTGTTGCTCGGAAAAAACTATACCCCCTTATATAAAGCATGAAACATGGAGAGAACTTCAGGTTCAGTTGTAGGCGACGAAAGAGAGCATACTCAGAAACGGCACCCACAACAAAAAAAGCAGCAAAACAGTTTTCTGCGGATTCTGCGATGTGTTTATTTTCCACTTTAAAGGTTAAACCTAAGCGAAGGCAAAAACGATGAAGGAAAAGAACGGTCACATAACTATGCTGCACGGCGCAGGCGGCACCGTCATGCACGACCTCGTCAAAAACTACATTGTAAAGTATTTTGGCGGTTCAAGCAATGCAGAGGTTCCGCTGGAAGCCATGGACGACGCCGCCGTAGTCGAAGGCATAGTCTTCAAAAGCGACAGCCACGCGGTGAAACCCATTTTCTTTCCAGGCGGAGACATCGGGCGCCTTTCCATCAGCGGAACGGTCAACGACATCTCAATGCTTGGAGCCCAACCCTTCGCGTTGGCATGCGGTTTCATCCTTGAAGAAGGGTTAGCCATCTCAGACCTTGAAAAAATCCTCGCCAGCATGCAGCAAGCCTGCAGGGAAGCAGGAGTCAACATAGTCACAGGCGACACCAAGGTCGTCGAGAAAGGCATGCTGGGCGGCTGCGTCATTAACCTCTCAGGCATGGGCAAAAGAACCCCCGCACTAGAACACAACATAGAAGTAGTCAAACGACACAGACCCGACTTCAACGCACGATGGACACTTGACAGCAACTTGCGCTCAGGCGACAAAATCATACTTTCAGGCACCATAGGTGACCATGGTTTGGCAGTGCTTTCCGCACAGGAAGGACTCAAGTTCGGCAGCGAAATAAAGAGCGATGTGAAACCTCTCAACCGTGTGATTCAGCGCTTGCTCGGCGAAGTGGGCGGCGTCGTAGCCATGAAAGACCCCACCAGAGGCGGGTTGGCTGACGCCTTGAACGAGTGGACCGAAAAATCAAAAAAAGGCATACTCATCCACGAAGAAAAAGTGCCCATACGTAAAGACGTGCGCGCCGCCTGCGAAATGCTCGGACTAGACCCGCTGGAAGTGGGCAACGAAGGAAAAGTCATCATCGGCATCATCGCCGAGAAAGCGGAGGAAGCGCTAAGATTCCTCAAAGGGACGGAGGAGGGAAAGAACGCGGAAATCATCGGCGAAGTCACCGCAGAGTTCAAGGGCGTGGCGATGCAGACGGCTGTGGGCGGCAAACGCATAATCGCCAGACCCATCGGCGACCCCGTCCCAAGAATCTGCTAAAGCGCCGAGTTTGGGAGGGTTAAATAAATATTGAAGAAGCCCCATCTTCAACTCTGAACCTCGGTTGCAGGGGTCTCCAAGCCTGGTCAACGGAGTAGGGCTTAGGACCCTATCGCGTAGGCGTTCGTGGGTTCAAATCCCACCCCCTGCACCACCATTTAAAAATAACGGCGCTGCAGAAATTTCGAATTATTTTTAAAGAAGCTCTGAGTCGCATGAATCTGTGTCACAGCTTACCGCAAATCTAATAAATGTAGTGCATGCAAAAGGGCTACCTTAGCGAAATTGGGGGCGGGCTATGCAGGGGTCTAATGTTGCAATTGAAGCAAGAGAACTTACTAAAGAATTTGGAAATGTTCAAGCAGTAAAGTCTGTTTCATTTACGGTAAACAAAGGTGAAGTCTTCGGGTTTTTCGGACCGAACGGCGCAGGAAAAACAACAACTATTCGCCTACTATGCGGTCTAACCAAACCTTCTCGTGGTTCTGCGATAGTTGGCGGACACAACATCATGCGTGACCCAACGGGTGTGCGGCGCCACCTAACGATAACGCCTGAGGAAAGCATTTTTTACGAGAAGATGAAAGTAGGCGCATATCTGAAGTTTTTTGCAGGCATGGCCGGGCATACCTCAAAGTCCAAACGGGCGAAAATTGAAGAAGTTGTCAAAATATGTGAATTGTCTGACTTAATGAACAAGCGGATTGCGGTTCTTTCGCATGGCCAGAGACAGAAAATCTCGCTTGCAAGAGCTTTCTTAAGCGATGCGCCCATAATGTTTCTGGATGAACCGTTTCAGGGTATAGACATTGTCCATAGAAAATTGCTCAGAGAATATTTGAGGGA
>CAYGVV010000064.1:0-9006 GCA_964353395.1 uncultured Candidatus Bathyarchaeia archaeon
CAGAAACGCACAAACTGCACCCAACTGCAGCTAACAGTAGCCAAAAAGACCCAATTTACAAGAAACCAAAAACCAAAACCCACCCCACCAACCATGTCATGTTCCCCAACACTTAATCAAAAGGTTTATTGCACAGCATGGAATCTATGAAATGTACTCGTTCAACGAACGTCTCAACATCGCTTATGTTCAAGGCAAAGGGAAACGCAATGACTTTAAAAGCATCTGAACAAAGAAACGGAAATTTAGTGTTGCCCGGCGAACGGCTGGGAGTAATTGAAGAATTCATTCCTGATTCAGGAACATACGTGAAAGACGGCATAATTTACTCCAAGATTGTTGGCCGCACCCTGATGGATATGCTGAATAGACGCGTTTCCGTTTACCCGCTGATTGACGGCGCCATTGTGCCAAAACTCTCAGCAACCGTAATTGGCCAAGTTGGCAACGCGCAATCTGACAACGTTCTCGTGCGCATCTTTAAGGTGGGCACCACGAAGAAGAAGCTTTCAGGTGTCTTCAGCGGAATCCTCCACATCTCCGACGTGGCAGACAGGTATGTTGACTCAATGAATGAAGTGTGCAAACCCGGCGACATAATACGAGCCAAGGTCATAAGTGAAAAGAACCAGATTTTCCACTTGACAACCGTTGATAAGAATTTAGGAGTAATCTACGCTTCCTGCTCTTTATGTGGGAACTTGCTTGAGCAAAGGCGACAAGAAATGCTCTGTTCAAAATGCGGAAACGTTGAAAAGCGCAAAACAGCGTTTGACTATGGAAAAGAGGAAATGTAACAAAATAGGAAGCATGCCAAGATTGAAGATTAAAGTGTTAAAGAAAACAAAGAATGAACTTAAGATTGAGATTGAAGGCGCAGGACATGGTGTCTGCAATCTGCTGCAGAAGAAGCTCTTGGAAGACAAAGCCGTGGATCAAGCTGGTTATGACGTGCCGCACCCTTTAGCATCTAACCCCGTGATATACGTCAGGATGAAAGGCTCGGCAAAACCCGAAGAAGCCCTAATCCAAGCCGCCGAGAAAGCCCGCGAAACAAACGAGGCTTTTAGCAAAGCACTTGAAGAAGCCCTAAAAGCCTAATTCCATAATCATCTTTTTTAAGCCATAAGCAAAAAGGGATAAGTTTCACCTTGCCGCCTTAGATACCCAGTAGAAACTTCTCACTTGGGCACCCAATTCGCTTTTCATTTCAGTCTTTGTATAAGGGAGGGGTAGTCTGCAGAGAGCACATCAGAACTGCTGAGTTTAGACAACAAGGTCCGCCAAGTCTACGCTGTGCTCGTAAATCTGTTTCAGGAAAGCGGTTGCCGCCAAAGTTTGGGGCATTACTTCAAGCGATTGCCCCTTTGCCGTTGCCTCGATTCCCATGGACACCGTTTCGATCCTTTTGCGCATTTGCCGCACGTTCTCCGCCAAAGCTTTGTCCTTGTTCACGAACGATTTCAGCGCTTGCTCATGAGCATCATAGCACACTGCCTGCAGATCAGCCAGCAGCTTTCTCAGATCATCGGATGGCCTACCGCTCTTCAACTCCAGAGTTTTAGAGGCAACTTGGACACAGGCATCGCCCATGGTTTCAACAAGGCTTGCTGCTAAACGGTAGTCCAAACATTCAATGGTGGTTAACCCAAGCTTTTCGCCTAACCGTGGAGTCTGTATTATAGTGCGCAGAATGCGAACCAAGAGGAAATAGAGCCTGTTGTTCTCGTCATCTCGGGCAACTACACTTTTGGCAAGCTGAGAGTCACCTTCGATAAATGAGGTGACCGCGTCACGATGCATCCCTGCAACTATGGCGTAGTTGCGGCGCAAAATCTTCTCAGGCGGAAAGCCTGAAGGCTCCAGCAAGCACTGCAAAACTATCTGAGAGTAACTCTCCTCAACAATCTCCAGACCAATCAAAGAACTCACGGTTTCCTTAACAGCTTTTCTGACCTCAAAGTCGATGCGTTCTTTGGCTTCGATGCGGATTATGTCAGAACCCAGAAGATAATGACCCACAATCTCACGGCTCAAATAAGGTCCTACGCTTAGAGTGGTGACTCTGGGCAAGGGTTCATCATTGTACTTTGGGTCAATGAAGAGTTTTCCGTCGCTGGCTTCGTTGAGAGCTACCAAAGTGCCTTTCTTTAAACCGTGCTCCTCGGACCATGCTCGTGGCAGACAAACAAAGAACGTGCCAGTGGGTGTACGTTGTACCTTACGCAAATCAGTCATGGAACAACACTCCAATTAATAGTTAAGTTACCTTGGAAAACAACATATCCAACGACGAATATAAACTTGAACTGCAATGTTAGAACTGCAAAGCTCAATGTATAATAGGTATAGACTTGGCGGGAAAAAGCAGAAATCCCACTGATTTAGCGGTGCCAAATAGTCAAATGTTGCAAGCAGGGGTGGTCTATGCAACCAGCTAAATCCTAGAACCTCTGGAACGGAACAAGCCTGCCCTCGTAGCCACAGACGCTCCTTTAAGCCTCCTGAAAAGCGGATTCACACGAAAAAAAGACAGAGAAAAGATAAGGAAAGGGTACAAAGTACTTCCGCCGAATTCCCCCACACATGAGAGAGCTCACGTTACGTGCGACAAGATTGAATAGACTAATAGAGGAGAAAGGATATAGAGCAATCGAAGTGCATCCAACATCAACGCGGAAAGCCCTGCATATGCCGCTTAAAGAGTGGAGCCCGCATCCAAGAAGACCTGAAAGCACTAGTCCTAAAAGGAGACGCAGAGACACGCTCCTTGGCAACTCATGAAATCGATGCAATTACAGCCGCTTTAACAGCAAAATCGCACTTGAACAACCAAACAGAACTAAAAGGCGATGACGAGGAAGGTTACATAATCGTTCCAAAGAGAGAGTGGAGAACCCTCGCGACATGATTGACCCCGGAAGACTACAAAAAGCCGTAGAAACAACCATTGCTGCAGGGTACCAAATAGACAGAGAAGCCTTTGAATTTTTGAGCGCAATCTCCGCCATAGATGACCCAACAGCAGTTATCAGCAGGGCGTTGCAGAAAATGGAAGAGTTAGAAGAGAAGCCGATGTTCATCAGCAAGAGTTTTTTGGAGGCACTGCTGAAACAACCTGAAGCCATAGAAAAAGGACTACCCCAGCCTCAGGAGGAGTTACTGGAACAACCGAAAGAACCACCGCAAATACCAGAAGGAGCCAGCGTTTTTCGTCCTTACGCAAAGGATGTGGAAGCGCAAATTAACATAATAGAGGACCCTACGGGCAAGCTTAGCTCCAACGGAACAATGGAAGAGTTCCTTCAGTACTTTCAAGACAGATTCAAACGAATGGAGAAGCTGCTGAGGCAGAGAATGGATGTTAAAGCCGCCACTCCGATATTGGAGGCTTTGAAGTCTCCAGCCAAGACCAAGATGAAGATAATCGGCATGGTGACAGAAAAGAGAGAAGCAAAACAGCAAATGATGGTGACCATCGAGGACCTGGAGGCAAGCGCCACAATTCTTGTGCCATCCAAAGCATCCGAAGAACTGCACAAAAAGGCTCAGTTGCTTCTCACTGATCAAGTCATATGTGTAGCGGTAGCGAAAACGAGAGGTCCCCTTTTTCTGGCTGAAGACATAATCTTTCCCGAAGTTGGCCAGAAACCTCAACGCCGAGCATCAGAACCTGTTTTCGCCGTGCTCACCTCAGACTTTCACGTGGGCAGCACAAAATTCAACAGAGACGCCTTCAAACGCTTCATACTTTGGCTGAACGGCAAGTACGGAAACGACCGAATGCGAGAGATGGCAGGACACGTAAAGTATATGCTGGTAGCTGGGGACATTGTTGACGGCGTGGGAGTTTTCCCTAATCAAGCGAAGGAATTGATGGTTAAAGATGTCCACAAACAGTACAGGCTTGCTCTGAAACTGATTGGGCAATTGCCAGACCACGTGGAAGTCGTAATCTCGCCTGGAAATCATGACGCGCCTAGGAAGGCGCTACCGCAGCCAGCAATAGCTGAAGAGTATTTGCCCACTCTTCTAGGATCCAAGAGGATCTACTCTCTCGGAAATCCCTGCTTGGTCAGCCTGCATAACGTCGAAGTTTTGATGTATCACGGCAGAAGTTTGGATGACTTAATTGGCGCCGTTCCCGGCACAGACCACGTGCATCCAGAAAAGGCGATGAAACTGCTTCTGCAGAGTCGCCACTTGGCACCAATATATGGGGGGAAAACGATGTTGTCACCGGAAAACCGAGATTTCATGGTGATAGATCGCGTTCCAGACATTTTTCACGCGGGGCACATCCATGTAATGGGCTACTGCAATCACCGCGGTGTTTTGATAGTGAATTCGGGCGGATGGCAGGATCAAACGGACTACATGGCGAAACTGGGCTTAGTTCCTACCCCTGGGCAAGTGCCAGTTATAAACCTACAAACTCTAGAAACTACGGTTCTTTCTTTCGTTTAAGAGAAAACGTGTACGCATTCTTTGGAGGACTGTCAGTGTTACTACGAGTATACCCTGTTCGTCAGAGTGCCGTTTTCAGCTTCGGCTGTGTGCAGTCTTTGAAAGCAATCTTGGTTCGTAATTGATCATGCGTGCAAGTCTAGCGTCACTTCCAAATACATCCTGAATAAGTGTGCGGGATATTTCTAGCCTGATTTTTTTGGTGCGACCGTAACGACCCATACTTACCACTTTGGAGTTTAGAAGCCCCATCGCGTCAAGTTCATTGACCAACGTGCCCAAGCGCCTTTGAGTGAGAAGGTTTGTGCCTATTTCTCCGCAAAGCTCGTTGTAGACATCGTAGATTTCTCCTGTGGTGGCGCTACCGCCGCTTGCCTTGCTCAGGTGGTATATGCTGAGAAGCACCAACTTTGAATGCAGCGTGGAATTCGTAAGAGCTTCGACTACTCGGTTGTGTTCAATGTGTTTCTCAGCTTCTCGCACATGCTCCTCAGTAATTGTGGGAGAGCCAAGGCGCTCAGCAACTTCCCCTGCCACGCGGAGCAAGTCCAGAGCGCGGCGTGCATCTCCGTGCTCCGCAGCTGCCAAAGCTGAGCATATGCTTAGCGCTGCTTCTGAAAGGGAGCCATCATAGAAGGACAGCTTCGAACGTTCAAGAAGAATATTGCGCAGTTCGCCAGCATCGTACGGTCTGAAAACCATCTCTTCCTCGCTAAGGGAACTGAAAACGCGAGGATCAAGAAACTCCTTCAGCCGCAGATCATTTGATATCCCAATAATCGCAACCTTGCTCTTATGCAAGGCTTCATTTATTCTAGTCAACTCGTACAAGAGACTGTCGCCGCGATCTTTAATCAACGAGTCAATTTCATCCAATACCACGATGAAAATAGTTCGTGCAGCGTCCAAGCCGTTCCGGAATCTGTCGAACACTTCACCAACTGATAATCCTGTGAAAGGAATAGATAAGCCTAAACTTTGACTTAGACTGGCGAAAACCCGGTATTCTGAACCAGTCATTCTACAGTTCACATAGCAGAACTTGACTGGAGACCCATACTCCTTTGCCTTAGCCTCCAAATGACTTAGAACATATTTAGTAACGGCTGTTTTCCCTGTTCCAGTTTTTCCATAGATGAAAATGTTGGAGCACCGTGACTCCTTGAGAACTGGCGCTACTGCCTGACCAAGAATACGTATCTGATCTTCTCGATGAGGAAGTTTTTCTGGTAAATAATCATGCCTCAAGACCTCACGGTCTTTGAACAATGTTGCATCATTAACGAATTTTTCAAATACATCATCGAGTATGTTTGGGTTAACCATTCTTAATCCCAGCGCCTTTCAGAGGCAACACCGTTATTTCATGTGGAGCAGATAAAGGGTGCAGTACAAAAAAATAGTTTTGAAGCATAACAATTTTAAAAGTGGATGTGATTTCTTCGCGCCAGTTGGTCGTGTATGGACAGACACACCCCAGAATTTCTATTGGAAACTCTGTAATACTTTTTAGAAAGTATGTATGATTTAGATCTAGAAGAAATATACTCTGATAGGTAAGAACACGTGTAGCTATATTAATTATTGTTGTTAAAGATTTTAGATAAGTATTCAGCTATTTTTTAACCACCACCAGTGAATGGTTACTTCTTAAAAGTTTTCGAGAGGAAATGGAGGGGTGTCTGTGTTTTTCACCAATTAATTAAATATCTACATTCCTAAGAACATACAACCTTTCCACAGAACACAGAAATTACTACGAGTATTCCTACTTGTAGTGAACATTACTACAAGTAAGTCTTCACACTTCCTTTTTCATTCACATTTTTGTGAATGCCGTGTGAAATTACATTGAAAATGTCTCTCTATCATTGTTCTTTTCTCCATATTTACTTTATTCTTGTTCCTTTACTGTGAAACAGACACCCCTACACTTCTACTGGAAATGCTGAACTGGGCTGTTCTGGGAATTCTTTTACAATTCTAAAATATTGTGAAGCTTGTAACTGCGAGAACTCTGCGTTTTCTGCTCTTTTCACCAATTACGGGAAACTGACTGGTTTTTGTATTTTTATGTTTCACCATAACAGCTATAAGCTGTGAAGTGTAAAGTTGTGAACCCTGCTTAAGGTGTACCCCGTAGATGCCAGCTCGGAAAATGCGCGTGGAACTATTCGATGGTGAAGGCAATCGATATACTGTAGCCTTCGAAGGGCAAATTACCAGAGATAAGGCCCTTCGTCTTCTGGATCTCGTGGAACTGTTAGGCGGCATGCCAGGCGAAAGCCCAAATTCCGTGGTTGGAAACTCCTCAGCAATTAATGTTTCTTCAAGATTTGAAAAAGTCCGTTCAGTTATTCAGAAGAGCTTTCCGCTTGTTTGGTTTTCTTCCAAGGATGTTCAGTCTGTTTATGAAAATGAACTGAAGGAACCTGTTGGTTTGAGTACAGTTTCGACTTATCTTTCTAGAATGGCGAGTAGGGGGTTGCTTCTGAGAACTGGAGGACCCAACAATCTGAAGTACAAGATTATGACATCCCCCTCTCATGCCGTTATTAAACAGAAATTGAAGTAACCTTTGCTGGCAAACTGGCTTAAGCTGCTTGAATTTAACTCTTCAGTCATTAGTCGGCAACTTCTTTTTTCGGAGACTCGCAAAATATAAAACTACACTATACAATTAGGATTATCCTTCTAGCAGTAATGAAGGAGAGCGCAGATGAACATTCACATTGACACTGATTTCACCGAAATGGAAAAGAAACTCAAATGTTACGTAGACAAGGGAAGAGTACCAGGTGCCTCTGAAGTGCAAGAACAGCCAATGATCGCGGTTAAACCAGACGCTTCCTTGATAAAGCCTTTAAAGAAAATAGATTCCTTTGATGGCTGCTTCATGGCTGTTGATTGTTCCACACGCACTCTGAAACGCGCCAACAATTGGGGCATCTACCTAATGCGTCCATCATATGCTATTGTAAAGAACCGTGTTGTAGACTGGGGATTCAAAGAGCGAATATGCACGGTTGTTGGAGATGCCCGTACTCGTAGTAACTATCTCACAGACATAAGAATAGAACTCGAAAGCCAAATGGCACTAGAACTGCTAAGCACTCAGGATAAAATCTTATACTACGAGCATAAGGATCCTCGTAGTAACTACCTCTTGCTTGATGGTGGCGGATACTTCGGTGGAGAAAGAAAATTCCGCGTTTCCCTTTACGAAAAATGCGAAAAAGACCGGTTAAGTCTTCTCGCGATTTGCAAGAACTCGCCTTCTTTGCATGATGACAAAGGTCGCGATTTTGTGGCTACAGCAAACATGTTGGCCAATCAGGACCTCTGGGTGTACCATCCGGTCCGAAAAGCCAACAAGGACAAAGCGTTGTATGGCGACATTACAGTTGTGAAGCTGTGCAAAGAGAGTCTTCATGTTTTCCGTTGCGACGTTATGGATTACCTCACGGATCAGGATATGAGCACGCTGCTTTCGCCCCTAACTTGTATTTCTGAAGATCCGCGCTGCATTGGTTACCCTATAACGCTTTACCTTGCGCATGAGTTCTCGGCTCCTTCCGATTCCATGCTTCTTTCTTATATTGATCAAATTGAAGAGAAACTGGCTGCTGCCGGGTTGCTTGACACTTTGCGCAGGGAAGAGCGTTCATGCAGTTTCGCTGATGAAATTCATGGTGTAAAACACGCGTTTGAATGGGAGTATTGGAATGACCAGTATTGACTCTTTAGGCTTTGTGTGTGGAACAAAAGGGGACTCAGTCTCTTTCTTGGTCAACAAAGACGTTGGTTTGTCTTTTGGGCAGATAGTGCGGATAGACTCGGGTGAAAGGCGTTTTTACGCGAGAGTTGTAAATTCAGAAAGCAGTTCCACCCTTGAAACTATTGAACAACTGCGCGAGGCTGAAGGCAAGGAAGCTTTCGGGCCATACTCTGCTTATAGACGTGTTGACGCGATACTCTTCTTGGAAAAGAGAGGGGACAGAGTTCGCTCTCCCACCTTTAATCCAAATTACAGAGACAAGGTGTATGCGGCAAGTGAAGAAGACTGTTCCATTCTGAAGCTTTCAGGAGAACTTGAAGTGGGGCGTTTACGCTCGGAGGATCAGCTTCTGGGATCGGTGGGCATAAACGTCGAAGCTATACCGAGGATGATGGGGATGTTTGGAATGACCGGTTCGGGTAAAACTAACACCGAGCTGATCTTGAACGCTCAGCTCATTGACCATAGTCCTCAAACGGTGGCTTTGATTTACGATTTCGCGGGGCAACTTCTGGACGGCAAGGAGATCAAACCGCAAAAAGGCTTGCGGGATCACCCGTTATTCCACAGCAAAGTCCAGTACTACTCGGCTAGAGACGGAAGAATGGCTGTGGGTCTGCACACGGTAACTCCTGCCAAGCTGGACACACTCTTCCCTGACATTCAGCCTCCTCAAAAGAGGCTTGCTTGGGCTTTGTACAAACACTTTGGGGCGGGTTGGATTGAAAAGGTCCGAGAGACGTATCGGGCTGAAGGGAACG
>CAYGVV010000065.1:0-8929 GCA_964353395.1 uncultured Candidatus Bathyarchaeia archaeon
TTAAAGAAACTCTTCAATCTAAAGGCTACACGATTGTAGACGAGTTTGGTTGTGCAGGTTTCAATACTAACAAGTTTCTCAAATATTTTGGTGGACTAAACAAAGGCAGACCTAACAGCGAAGACCTCAAACATGCGGAAGAGTTTGCTCAGAACCTTAAGCAGAACCTGTAAACTAATATCTTGAAAAATTGAAAACTTGAAGAGCATAAATTAGTTTTCCATAAGCTGCGACTGCGTAGCTTTTATTAAGGCAACAACACCTTAACTTGCCAAACAAGGTGCCTAAAAGCATGCCAAAAGCGAAAGTTGCGTTAATCGGCGTGGGAAACTGTGCTTCAGCCTTGGTCCAAGGTTTACAGTACTATGGCAAGTTTGAAAAGAAAGAGGATTTCAGCGGGCTGCGCAACCCGAATTTGGGCGGCTTAACTCCCAGGGACATTCAGGTGGTTGCAGCGTTTGATGTTGACGAACGAAAAGTCGGCAAAGACCTGGCTGAGGCTATCTACGCTAAGCCGAACAACGCGCCGAAAGTTGCAGATGTGCCCTCCACCAAAGTCATCGTGCAGAAAGGTCCGTTGCTGGACGGCATCGGCCAATCCACGCAAAGCGTCGTGCAAGTCAGCGAAGCACCTGATTCTGATGTGGCAAAGGTACTGAAGCAGTCTGGCGCGGAAATATTGCTTAACCTGCTTCCAAGCGGCGCCGCGAAAGCTTCCGAGTTCTACGCTGAGCAAGCGTTGGCTACTGGATGCGGCTTCGTGAACGCCACACCTAACTTCATCGCAAGCAACTCTGCCTGGGCTAAACGGTTCGCGCAGGCTGGGTTGCCGCTGGTGGGTGATGACCTTATTGACCAGGTTGGCTCAACTACCCTGCACAAGACTCTGCTGCAGCTGCTCTCGATGAACGGCGTGAAAATAACCGAAACCTACCAGCTGGACGTGGGAGGAGGAACCGAATCGATGGACACGCAGGACAGGACACGCGACGCCAAACGCGCCATAAAAACCGAATCCGTCTCATCCTCGTTGCCTTACAAGGCTGAGGTGGTGGCTGGCTCAACGGATTACGTGGATTTCCTGCAGAACAAGCGCGACAGTTACTTCTGGATCAGCGGCAGTTACTTCTGCAACGCGCCCATGCAGATTGACCTCAAGTTTTCCACTGTGGACGCGCCGAACGCTGGTTCAGTGCTGTTCGACGTAGTGCGCGCCACGAAATTGGCGTTGAACAAGAAACTGAAGGGCGCAATCGAGCCAGTCTGCGCTTACGCGTTCAAGCATCCGCCGCGAATGCTGCCTCTTGAAGCCGCGGAAGAAGCGTTCAAGCGTTTCGTAACGGAGAACACTTAAGCGCTACTTCGCGCTGATTTTCTCCAGTTCACGAATTATTCTCGCTTTTGTTCCATTTTGCTCTAACTTTTCTTTCAGCAACGTTATTGTCTTGACAGGTGTTGGGTCCACTTTGCGCAGCACTGCCAAGTACACGCTTGTGAAGTCCCCGATGCAGACGGTTGACAGCATCTTTGCCAAGTTGCTTTTGCCTTGCGTCCAAACTTCGAAGGTCTTCGACAGGGTCGGCTGCATTAGCGTTTTGGTGGTTTCGATTCTGCTACGAATCTCCACGGGCTCCGCTTTGTCCCTGATGAACACGGCAGCGTAGTCTTTCGCGAGTTTTTTTGCGTTTTCCCAGCCCACAATCTCGTTGTGGTCAAGCTCGCTGAAGCACTCCCATTTTGCGGGGACTTTGCTGTTCTCGTTAAACTGTTGTTTCCAACGCATTGCCACGCCACGGTAAACGCCGAAGCCATAAACCACAGGCGCAACCCCGCTGAGGTCCAAAGCAAGCGTCTTCGAAAAATTCTCGTTTGCTGGTTTTTCGGGGGCGTTCTCGCCGCTGACTTTCTCCAAGAGTTTTATTGCTTCCGTGAGTTCTTCAGATGCTTTTAACGCCATGCCCAGTTTTTCCATGCATGTGAGCAGGGGCACGAACATGTACGGAAGTGCGGCGCGCGGCGGCATCCCCGCAGGAACTCGCAGGTACGGCACATTCAGTTTCTCCGCGTATTTCAGCAACGTTCCTCCTGAGCTTACACAGTAAACCATACATTTCCGCTGTACGGCGTCGAGGAAGGCGCTGAGGGATTCCTCGGTTTCGCCTGAGTAGCTCACGAGGAGCACTAGGGTTTTTTTGTCTGCGTACGCGGGCAGCTTATAGTCTTTGCTTACTTCTATGGGCACAGGTGCCCTGTCGCGTGCATAGTCTTTGAGAAGTTCGCCTCCGATTCCTGAGCCGCCCATGCCTGCGACGACGATGTTTTCAGGGTTGGCATAGTCTAACCTGATTCTCTCCGCGTTTTTCGCGGATTCCCTGTAGTGCTTGGCGGCTTCAGTGCAGAACGAGAGCATGTTGCTCCTGTCGATTTTCCGCACTTCATCCATATTATCCAGAATTGACGTCGGCAATTCCAGTCTCCCACCTGACCATAAGGTATCTGTACGTTTATATTTGATTTTTCACTCTCTACACTCCACACGGGACTCCGAACAGTATTCCTGCATGGACAAGGTGTAACAAAATGGTCAAGAAACGGTTGGCTGTGGCTGTGCCCGCGTCGGTTATTTCGGACACGCCGCATCTGCGAGAGAAAACTTCAAAGATAGGTTGCATCGGGAGAGCAGCCGCCATATTCAAAGTGAACGAGGTTATAGTTTACGCTGACGACCCCAAAGTTAACCAGCGCAGAGACATAGAACTCATCGCGACGCTGCTCAGTTACATGGAGACGCCGCAGTACCTGCGAAAACGGCTTTTCGAATTGAAGCCCGAGTTGCAGTTCGCGGGGATTTTGCCGCCTCTGCGCACGCCGCATCACCCGCTGAAAGGGAAAATCCAAGACCTGAAGATGGGCGAGTACAGAGAAGGCGTCGCAGTCGCCAAAGTCAAGGAGGGTGTGCTGGTGGACATCGGCGTTGAGCATCCCGCGTTGCTGCGAGATGCACAGGTTGCGGTTAACAACCGTTTAACCTTGAAAATAACTAAATTAGCCGGGCAAGTTGAAGTTAAAGCCGCAAGCCGAGATGAGATTCCTGAGTACTGGGGATACACGGTCTCAGTGAAAAGACGCGGTTTACGTAGCCTTCTGGATGATCAGAAGTTTGAGTTGACCGTTGGCACTTCAAAGTTTGCCACGCGATTCCAGGATGCTGCCGAACGGTTGGCTGAAAAATGGAAAAAAGCGAACAGCGTTTTACTACTGTTTGGGGCGCCGACTAGGGGGCTCTTTGAGATCGCCAAAGACGGAGGTGCAAACTTGAACAACCTGGTGGATTTTGTATTGAACACTGTGCCCAATCAGGGAACAGAAACCGTCAGGACGGAAGAAGCGCTTCTCGCGTCCTTAGCCATCTTGAACATACAATTCGACTTTCAATGATAAATGAATTTAGCGGAATTGTTCGTTTGAGTTTGAAATCAAAAGTCCACTCACTATAGAAACAGCGGTTGCTATCACTATAGTGACCCAAGGAATAGCTAACTGGTAACCATCAAGCGCAGATTTAACCGCGACCAAGTTTACGATTAACGGCAAACACACTGCGAATATAGCCAGTGCCTGTTGCTTTCTCCTCATCGACATTACAGCGCCTGCAAGCCCAAAACCAAAGGAAATCAGCCCGGACACGGTTAACAATGCCCAGTCAAACCCGTGCAGAGTGCTGTCTAACCCGACCAGCCCCCAGTAAAGGCTTATCAATGAAGCGACCGCAAGCATGATTCCTCCGAACATGGGGTATCTTGTTTTTCTTAACAAGATGGTTCCTTTTGATTTTCTGGACAAAAGAAATTGAAGCGTCAATACAGCAACAACAAATGCGAAGCCTATCAATAGGCTATATTCCCATATGGGTTGGTTTGCATTGTGGGCAAAGCTGAATCCTGTGTGTGCTGTAACCCATCCTTCTTGTGAGACTCCAACGTGAATGTAGGCGGTGGGAAACAATGTGGAAACGTTTGCGGCGTATATGCCTGCTATTGAGGATTCTTCAGCTTTAACGCCGTCAATGGTTACGGTTGCACCGTGAACTATCTTGGGCAAAAAAGTTTGATTCGAATAAGTAGCCCACTGTGGCAAGGTTAAACCTTCTTCAGGAATCAGAAGATAGGTAACATTCACCGACACCGCGGTGATTCCCTGAGCGATAGTGTTGGAATTCACCAAGGAGACGCGAAAAATGTCCCACCAAACGGTGACAGATTTTGATTGAAAGCCATAAGTGTTGTTTCCTTCGTTTTGAAGAAGGGTTGAATTATATTCTACACCTTCCTGCGTAACCAATTTCGTAGGTGCGAACGTTAGAATACCAGCAGTTGACGAAGAATAAGTTAGCAAGAAAAACCCCGCCGTTGTATTCAACTGCAACGTGTCCACCACCATATCCGTTGCTGCTGTAACTTTAACCGTCACAGTCGCGTTCCTAATAGCTTGCCCAGAATCGACGCCATAACTCCACAGTGCCTCAAAAGAAACGGTCCAATTCTGTCCCACCGGCGTATACATTGGGGAACTTGGTGTTGTCGGGTTCACAGTGACCCAGTAGTTAGACGCAGTTTCTCCATTTGCTGCTTGAACAGAAATTGGCGAAACTGTCACAATTAGTAACAGACCTACAAGAGCAATTAGAGCGGCAGCGGATATTCGGTTCAAGTTCATCGTGGTTCCAGCGTTATTAGTAAACTCCTTCCTATAAGAATAACTATTTTCCGTAAGTTCTTCTAAAACATATTCAAGAACGGTTAACTGACATTTCGGGTGAATGATTGCTGCTTTTCGGCGTCTGGGATGACAACCTTTATGTCTGCCGCGAGCTATCCAGTAGTGATAATTGGAAATTTACTTTTTCAATTATGGTTCAGGGCAAATAGAGGTGAATATTACGTCTCAGAAAACTATGTTTGAAGCAAAATGTACTAGCTGCGGCAGAGCAGCTATGGTTCCTTTCAGGCCTACAGAAGGCAAACCGGTTTACTGTAGAGAATGCTTCTCAAAACACAATTCTATGCCACAGGATAGAGTTAGCGGCACCTCCAATTTTGAACCCAAACAAGCTTGGGCTCGACGGCGAGGTAACGGGCAGATAAGAAAAGAGGAAGGACACACTAGTGTTTTCCGCAAGTTCTCGCACGCACCCGAATGAAAAGGAGCATAGAATGCTGATGTGCCTTGCGTTTGCGTTTAGAGGCTGTTACGTGAGGAGCTATCCATGAAACTGGCGAAGGGCTGGAGGAGAATGGACAAGGAGAGAGGGTTCATAAACGAAACTTCAGGACAGACCCTTGTCGTCAAGAAGAAAGAGTTTGGAGAGCATTATTTAGTGTTGCTTTTCCCTATAGAAAGAAATGATGATGCGGAAGGCAAGAAAATTTCGCCAGAGTTCCAGACCGAATCAAAAGCGGAAGCGTTCGCCATGGACTGGCTGAAGAAGAATCCGAAAGGAACCAAGTGAACAGCACTTGAGTTTCAAAGGTTCCGCCAAACGTTAAAGGGGCACTCATTCCAGCAGCATCGACTCGCCTTACACATGCAGTTTTTGTATTCTATCCTATCAAAATGGTTGGACCTAATCAAAGAATTCACTGTTGTTCAATGTGTAACCATGTAACAGTTCAGCTTAGGAAACGATTTGGCTGTTCATTTTGCAGGGTGTGATTTGGCTTGTTTGCGCGGATGCTTGTAAAAGCTGTCTTATTTGTTTTCCATTAGGAAAATCATGTTTCTGTCAGTTTTAGGTTGGGGACGCGCGGTTGAGCCGAATTTCGATTCGGGGCGGTTCGTCTGACTGTGACTCGCGGAACATTGGATTCCTGCTGTTTTCTTGTTTTGTGAAACCCACACAACGCGGCCGATTTTGCTGCATTGTGGGCATTTCGTTTGGTCGCCTATGATGATGTTTTTGTTTCCCCTTTCTTCTTGTTGTCGGTGTAGGTCTTCTTTCCGGATTTCTTTCGCAGCGTGCAGTTGGTTCGTATGGACGATTTGCATCTTCTGCAGTTTTTCACTAAACCTGCTCTATACATACACAATTCAGTTTACCTCTTGTGGATTTTTTTTCGAAAAGATTCAGTTATTCAGTAGGTTCAGCCCAGAGGATAAAAGAACGCTCTTCTTGCATGAAGAGGGTCTGCGCTCTTATAAACCCGTAGTCGAAAAAATCCAAAACTATGAAGCTGCAGCAGATTTGGGAAAACGCCGAGAAACAAGGCATAATGGGTAAGCTGGCACGTAAAGGAATAAATGTGCGACTGATTAAGTGGTTTCCATGCGTTTCGATATCCTAATGCCAGCGATACTCTTCGCCGTCACGCTTGTTGCCATGTTCCTGGGCAAAAAGGCTGAAAAGAAACTTGAATCCACCATTGGAGGGCGAGAATTCAAGAATCGGGACGTTGCCTTGTTGGTAGCGATGATTGCCGTGGCGGTGTCCATTGTCGTTTTTGTTCCCAGCATGACGATTATGGCGCTTTTCCTCTTCTCGTATTCGTCGCTGTTGTTCACGGTTTCGTATGCTTTCTCGGACATGCGGAAGAAGAGAATGACGCTTTACTGCGGAGCGTTCATCGTTATAAGCATACTAGCTGGGGCGGCTGGCTTCTTCGGCGTTCTCCCCGCGGACTTGAGAGTTTACGGGACTTTGGCGTTTGCGAGTTTGGCGTCTTGCGCGTTTTTCGCCTTAATGTACGTTCAGCAAAACGCGGATGCGAAACAGACGTGGTACGTGGCTGCTTTGTCGCCAGCTTTGTTTTTGCTGCTCTTTTTCTTCTATAATGGAACGGGCATTTGGTTCCCGTATCTGTTGGATGTTTACGGAATAATTTTCGCCCTGTTGATAGTTCTCTATTTGGGCTCTTTGTTCAAGTGGAAGACAGTGTTCATTTTCGCCGGCTTTCTTACAGTAATGGACATTATCCTTGTTTGGTTTACTGGGACAATGGTGCAGGCGGCGAACGCGGTTTCGGATTTGGGTTTGCCTGTGCTTGTGGCTTTCCCAACGATACCTTTCATCACTGTAGAGGGTGGCATTCTAATTATGAGGCTTGGGCTTGGTGACTTCTTCTTCGCGGGAATACTGGCGACGCAGACTTTGAAGAAGTTCGGCAGGAAAACCGCGGTTGTGTCGGTGCTGACTATATGTGTGTCTTTTGCGCTTTTCGAGCTTCTGCTGCTGAATGGTTACAATTCTGCTCTTCCAGCGACTTTGCCGATTGTCCTAGGATGGTTGCCCGTTATAGCCTGGAAAATTCTAAGTGAAAGGAAACAAAAGCAACAAATGAGTAAAAAATTGAATTAAAAATAGGGTGTTGGCTTTTACCCGAATAGGGCGCCTAATCCTTCGAGCGCTGCTTCTTCTTTGGCTTTGTCTTCTTCAGCTTTCTTCTTCTTGTCCTCTGGAGCGGCTGCCGCTGGTTTCTGCTCTGCTGGAGCGCCACCTGCGGCTACTGGAGCGGCTGCCATCATCGTCGGTGCGGCTTTAATTGCCTCGTCAATGTTGACTTCGCTGAGTGAAGCGACTAGTGCTTTAACTTGTATTGCGTCAACGGTGATTCCTGCTGCTGTCAAAACGGTTGTGACTGTTTCTTCGTTTATTTCTTTTCCTGCCTTGTGAAGGAGCATTGCAGCGTAAATGTTTTCCATGTCTTTTCACCTCTCTATTCGGATATTTTAATCTTTTCAGTTCACACAAGCCAGTTCCTGATGGAACTAGCCTCTGCTTAACTGTGAATTTGGAACGCTATTGCCGTTAGGAAAAAGACCCAATCACTTAAGAACCTTTCGACCAAGGGATACTGCTAAGTTAAGTTACCCAACAAAGAAAAAGAAAGTTTGGGTCGCCAATTCTCTTGGCGTTCTACAACTTTTAGATTATGTTGACATCTTTTGGAATTTTCATTTTTGGCTCTTTAAGAGCAGTTCTTTTTTTGGTTTTAGGAAATATTTGTTCTGTTTTTATTGATGCATAAAGCGTCACATCTAAGTAGCCTATTTCGTCTGGACAAGGTGTTCCAAATCCAAGTTTAAACCCTTTGTTTGTTTTGTCGACTAGAAAGACGGTGGTATCCCAACTTTGTATCGCTGTAATTCCGTAATCTTCCACGCTAGGCAATGGTGCGTCAAAACTGAAGCTCTTTTGTTTCTTTTCAATTATGAATTGCATTTTAATCTCGACCCTTTTGTCATTATAAAAATAGTTTGTTCTTAAAGCTATGGGATAATCAAGAAAGCCTTACTGAGAGTTCAGTGGGCAAACCATCAACCGAAGACTTAACAGTATTCCACAAAATTTATAAGCAAATATACCCCATTCACTCTGTTGTTGTTATCGCTGTCGTTCCCCAAGGACGGCAGGTCATTTGTACGTATATGAGGATATTTTTTGTTTTAAATACTAGGTTGAACTATTGATATGAGGAGAAACCTGAATGCCAGATAAAGCAGTTGTTTTCATTGATGGAGGCTATTTCGCCAAGGTCAGGCAAAACCTTGGCGTTTATGATGTCGATTTCTGCAAGTTTTCAGACTTACTTTGCGGTAACTTAGAACGCCTATTCACTTTCTACTATGACGCACCACCTTTTCTAAGTGCCATACCAACGCAAACAGAAAAGACGAAACAAGCAAACTTTGACAAGTTCGTATATTCATTGAGGTCATATCCACGTTTTCAAGTGCGGTTAGGAAAGTTAAGCCGCGTTGACAGTCAATGTAGTAATTGTGGTAATTGGACTACCCGCTACAAGCAGAAAAGAGTAGATAACTTGTTAACTGTTGATTTGACTAGGGCAATTTGGAAGGACAACATCAACAAGGCAATTCTAGTTACGGGAGACAGCGACTTTGTTCCAGCCGTAGATGAGGCAAATCGGGCACA
>CAYGVV010000066.1:0-8830 GCA_964353395.1 uncultured Candidatus Bathyarchaeia archaeon
CAGGCTTTGGTGACAGCATACGATACGATTAGCGGAGTGTTCGGTTCTCCTTTTAAACCTGTACCGAAGAGCTTTTGGCGAAGCAGCAACTCGAGGAGTTTGAGTCCAATACCCACAGCAACACTTCCTTGTGCCATTCACCGAGGAATCGCTGTTTTACTTTGTGCCTTCAATCTTTGAGCACCAAGCTTAGGGTTTTGTACGAATTGCCCACATTTGGATCGCTCTTCGCAAAAGCCATGCCGCAGCGAAAACCACAGCTACGACTATCACCGCAATCGTCATGTTGGGTCCAATGTCGATTCCTGCGGAAGCAGTCTGCGATTCTGGAGCGAGGTTGCTGATGCGGATTTCGTCTATGATAGCCTTCGAATCATGCCCAAAATAAAACTCAGTTCCATTCATTATAGAACCTGTGGGATTCTGCACTCCATGAATAGCCTTAACTTCTTTTTCGTATCCGTTCACGTAAAGGTGCATGCCTGTGGAGCTGCGGGTAAATGCCACGTGAGTCCATTCGTTGAAGGAAATAACGGGTTCCGTTGTCACTATTTCGTTGGCACCTCCAGTGTCAGTAAGTACAAAGCCGCTCAGGGCGCCCTGAGGCACCGAGATGCCATCCTCAGGTATGCCTGCTCTCACCGCGAGTCCGACGACTCTGGTGATATTCTGCCAAGATGGATCGGAGCGCGTGCATTTAACCACTATGTTGTTGTAGGTTGCGTTTGTGAATGCTTGGACATTTATCCAAGCTTCAAGTTTGATTTCTTTCTGGGTGTCTAAGTTGGGCGAAATGGGTATGTATATGGGTTGGGGAGATGGGGGGAAGCCTACCAAGAAAGAAATTGGCACGTACACAAAATTGGTTCCATTGAAGCTCAAAGCCTTTCCGAATTTTCCCTCAACAAGCATAGGAGGAGAAGGTTCAACTCCTAAAATCCCATGATTGACCCCTGTCGCATCAGGTGTTATTTCGTTGTATCCAGATGGTTTAACTTCGTCAAGATGCCACAAACCAACAGTGTAAGGGTCAACTGTATCCTGTGCTTTCACAAAAGTTACGGATGCTATGCTTACTAAAAGCAGGGTCAGCATTAATCCCGTTACTGCTTTGCTTGCAAATTTTTCCATTTTGATTCCTCCCCATCATTTGCTACTAAACCGTTTGCCTTGGCTGTGATTGCATCAAATCTTTGTGAAACTGAAATACTCGATTTCATGCTTTCATCACAGTTCAATCATTAACACAAGGCAAGATTTAGCTCTCCCTGAAGAACAAAATGTTCTGTCAAAAGAACGAAATGTTCTTCCAAAAGAACACTGCAACATGTTTTCACTGTCTGTCAGTTTATGCTCAAGTTTATTTGAATACCATAGAAAATGCGTATCCCGGATGATCTTACGATTATTTCCCTTCCTGAACCAGTGAACACAAGGCACAACATCCTTCTTTCCAGTTTACGCAATTCGTTCGTTCACAGAAAGGGTAATCCAACAGGCACTTTTTCCTCACCAGATGAAAGCCAAGAGTCACAAATTTGGCTTTTTGTTTATTGCCACTCCGTACCATATGAAGACTTTGGCTATGACAGGAATTATTACCCCGCAAGCTGTACGTGGCAGCACCGTGAGCAAGAAGCCATCTAAACCCGTTATAACGTTCATGGGTGAAAGGTAAAAGACCCCAAAAAGCAGCAGTCCCCCGATGGTCGTGGCGACTACTCCGGAAATGACCATCCGCAGAAAGTTCTCTGAGCGCTTATTCAAAGCACCAGCCATGTATCCAATCAGCATGGCGCTGAGAACATAGCCCAGCAAAGTTGGGCCAAAACCCATGAAAAGCCCTGTAGAGAACATGCCAAACTTAACAGAATACCATATCGCATAGATGCTGCCAAGCAAAAAGCCCGAAGCGCCGCCTGCCCACCGGTTCCAAGCCAACCCAAGCAACAGCGGAACCCCAACAATGACTACTATTTCCTCTATTTCACTAACAATTCCTGTAATAATCCCGTAAGATCCCCTCTCAAAAATTGAACCCACTTGGGAAAGAGCAACTATCACCAAAACCACAACAATCGGAACAACAATTCCATAGACAATGTCGCTGAGTTTCCAATCTTTCCAGCTTAAAGCCATGACAATTCCCTTGAGGATTTTTTGGCTGAACCCTATGAAGGGTTGGCGCTTATTAGACTTTGGATATCTGTTTTTCCAATGGCTTGGCTTATCCAAGTTCAGACCTTTAAGAAAGAAAAACGGAGTTTAAGTTGGCGGTGGAGGTCTCATGCCCAACGTGACGGATACACTTATCTGTGAATTATCTCTCACAACGGTCATAACGAGCAAATCGCCCGGCAAAGTTTTCTCTTCAAGAAAGCTCGCCAAGTCATCGTTGTTTCTGATAGTGGTTCCGTTAAGGGCAATTATTATGTCACCACCCTGCAGTTTTCCGTCCGATGGACCATCTGGCACGACGACTTCTTGCTGGTCATTTTCTGCTTTTGTGGGGATTCTTACGCCATAAGTAACGTCTATGTTATGTTGCTGCGCCACATCATAGCTCATGTCCTGCACTGAAATGCCCAAGTAGGAATGACCAAGATAAGTTCCAGTAGAAATCAAACTGGATATTTCCCTGAGAATAGTGTTCGACGGAATGGCGAAGCCTAAACCTTGCGAGTCAGTAACTATAGCCGTGGTTATGCCAACGACACCTCCGACAGCGTTTAGAAGTGGACCGCCAGAGTTTCCAGGATTAATCGGCGTGCTCGCTTGTATGATGTTGGCTACGGAAAAGTTAGTGTAATCCTCTCGGATTGATCGCCCAAGCGCGCTTACCACACCAGTGGTGAGTGAACCGACAAGACCATACGGATTCCCTATAGCTATAACTTGATCACCAATCTGTAGCACAGAGGAACTGACAATTTCAAGTGGTTTAAACTCGCTGGAAGGAGCAGTTTCAACTGAAAGAACTGCTAAATCTGCGTATGCGTCTTTACCAAGCACCGTCGCCGCGTAGCCATGTCCGTCTGGAAAAGTAACACTTAAACTGGTTGTGTCGTAAACAACATGGAAGTTAGTAATCACAACTAATCTGCCTGAATAATTGTAGACGAAGCCTGAACCCTGCACATCCCCAGTGCTTGTGGGTCCCTGAACCATCACAACAGAGTCACTCACGTTCGCGTACAGGTCAGCCAAGGCAGTTCCATTTTGGTAAATGGTGATGGTTTGATTGGTAACGGTGAGGTTCTGGGACCCATTGAGGGTTGAAATTTGACTTTTCAAGTTGGCGACGTCTTTGCTGAGGTTGCTGATTTGCCGGTAGTTCATGTAGAAGATTGCTAATCCGCCGACAAGTAGACCTATCGCGAACAACAAAACCAGAAGACTTGCAGATGCTTTTTGGGAATTTCGGCTGAAACGAAACATGCATCTTAACCTCTGAATTCAATCCCGCGACACGTGTAGATAAAAGTATTCCCAAATTCTTGGAAACTGCTATTTTCTTCTGTCCACGATGTCTAACGCGTCAGGTCCCGTGCCAATCAGCGTCACTGGCACGCCTGTGCGGCTCTCGATTTCTTTGATGAACTGCCTCGCATCTTTGGATAGCCCATCTAAGGTTCTCTTGCCTTGGCACTCGGGAAATATGCAGTCGAGTTTTGTCACTGCAGCTTGGGTGGCACCGTTGATTTTCGCGGTTTTCTTGGCTAATTCAAAATCGAAGGGAGCACTGCGTCTGTCGCGGCCTGTTCCAGCAGCGACCTCAAACCATCCGCGTTTTTGGGCTTCTTCTTTGGTGATTTCTCCAGGCAACGGACCTGCACCAACGCGGGTCATGAAGCTCTTGTAGACTATGAGGACATCGTCAACTCTTGTTGGTCCCACTCCAGCTTCGGAAGCTATGGCGGATGCGCCTGTGTCTCTTCCTGTCACGTAGGGGTAGCCGCCGCCCAAGAACAGGGACAGCATGAAGCCTTGTGTGCCTTCGAGCAGGACCTTTTTGCCTTGGTCTAAGCCATCGTTGACTTCTGTCACCTCGTCAGCGAGGTAGGGTTTTAGTTCGGGGATGTCTTTGGCTAGTTTGGCGGTTCTGCGCACGCGTTCCTCGATGGCTGGTCCAACTCCCCACCCTGTGGTGCCGATGCCTTTGTTGACAGCGCTTGCCTTGTCTTGGGCGCTATGCTTCTCCTCGATTATGGAAGCGCTCTGGTCTATGCCTATTCGCTTGTGGACTTTGGTGAGTTCCACTTCTTCGAGGAATTTTGCTACGTGAACGTTTGCTCCTGCGGCTATGAGTAAGCGGCACTTCGGATTCACGAAGGCTGCGGGAACCATGTGCAACGCGTATTTTTTCCCTTCCATCCAGACGGTGTGGGCAGCGTTCACTGAGCCAGTTCTCACGCAGAAATCCAAGTTGTCCTTCAAGGCGAGGTAACTGATGATTTTTCCTTTGCCTTCGTCGCCCCAGAAAGCTCCAACGATGACTGTGCAAGGCATGTTAGTTCACCCTTGAAAGGGTCTGGAAGAATTATTTAAAACTGTTGGCAAAACTATGCGGACCGTCGACGCTCAGCTTCAGCGTCTATCTTTTCCAGAAGTTTAAGAACCTTTTTGCCTTTACGCTTTTTTTCCTGCTCAATTACGGTTTTCTGTGCGTGGCAAATGTCGTCGATAACTATGCCTTTGTCTTCGTCGTAGATTACTGGGTAAACGCGGCATCCCGAGGGTCTTGCGGCGTAAACGCTGCAGCGTTGCTTTTCAGCATTGTAGAAGACGCAGTGTCCTTCGCGGTTCCGCAGTGTGGCGTAGCCTGCTTTGTCGAAGCGCACGAACAATTTTTTCCTATAACCCTTCTTTTCTAAACGTATAATGTCCTCTGTTGAGAGCAGCATTTCGGTTTCGGTGCAGCAGACTCCACAGTGTAAGCAACGCATGAAATATTCATGTTTGGCGGCTTATTTCAGTGTTTATTCTTGAAGAAAACAAATTTATACCGTTTTTAGCCTACTATTTGCATGAGATTCAGATTTAGCATTTCCGCCCAGGCAATATTTCGCATCGGAATGCGTGCTAGCTTCTGGTTTCTGTAAGGTATGTACTCAACGAGGTTTCCTTTTCCAAGGTTGCCGCCTTTCTGTATACCTTTCAGTTGCACGTTTATTATGACTGAGCCATCTTTCAGGTGCAGGTTCACGTTTTTGCCGAGGAATGATTTGGCGCTGTTTAAGCTGAAGTTCTCCATTGTTTAGTCACCAGTCAACTTCTTTGTCGGCGATGTTGGTCCAGCATTGTTTGCAGATGGGCAGCTTTTCGCCTTTAATCATTATGTAAAGTTTGATGTTTTCGCTGTTGCACTTGTTTTTCCAAGGATTTTTACAGTGTTCCAACTTGGTGAGTCTCCAATCCGTTCATGTTCAGTATCCTCTGCTCCGATTGCTTTTAAGACAAGCTTAGAAACGACTCAATAGTGCAGCGGGGAGAGATGGGTTAAAGTGAAGACTTTTATTGTTCATCTTCTTAGTTTATTTCATGAGTTATTACATGCTTTTCTCTACAATCAGCCTTGTTTTTCAAGTGGCAGTGTTCGTCCTGCTTCTTGGTGGTTACGCACTTGAGAAAAAGCAGAGGCTTCGCGAGCACGGCATCTTCATGTTTGCCGGTGTTGCACTGCATATCCTTGCTATAGCGGTGATTATGGTGCCTTCGTTTATATCGGGCTTAGTTCCATTCATTGCAGCGCAGCCTACAGATGTTAATTCGGTGCTTTCGCTTATTCATGCTGGAACAGGGATTGCTGCCGCTGTGCTGGGCGTTTGGATTGTCGGTTCTTGGCGTTTGCGTCAGTCGCCGAAGTACTGTGCGCCGATGAAAAAGTGGATGCGCCCCACGCTAATTGTGTGGCTTGTCGCGCTGGTGTCTGGTTTTCTATTGTACTTGAGCTTTTACTGGACAACGCTGTTCGGCTAAAATTCGCCTATTGACTAAATTTGAATTATCTCAGGGGTTATGGCTTCCTTCGTTATCTTCAGCAGTGCCACTGTGGGCTTGGCAAGAAACGGAGGTTCAGGGTTTGTAGGGCTTCCAGGATTGATGTACAGGATTTTTCCCTCCCACTTTATGCTGGAACTGTGCGTGTGCCCGTAAACGAAAACGTTGAACCCGTTTTTCTTGGCGATTTCGCGCATTCTGCCCAGTCCGAAAGAGCTTCCAGTTTCGTGCATGACGCCGATTTTCCAGCCCGAAATCTTCAACGAGTTTAGTTTGGGCAATGCGCCGCTAACTTCGGGACCATCCATGTTGCCGTGGACAGCTAAAACAGGCGCAAGCTGTTCCAATTCGTCTATGACTGCAAGTTCCACGAGGTCGCCTGCGTGCACGATGTAGTCTACGTTCTCGAAGACTCTGAAAACCGCTTTTGGGATGCATCTGGCTCTTGTGGGAACATGCGTGTCAGAGATTAAACCCACAGTCTTAGCTGCTTTGACGTAGGGCAGTGTATGTGGAATCTGTGCTTGTTCGTTTGCCATTGAACTGGACCTCAGGGGAACGATTCTATGCTTCTCAATTGCATGTTATAGATAATAAATATTCACACTCACATCAGTGCAATTTCCTCAGCGGGAGACGCATTGGCTTTTGGTCTGGGCAGAACTTTATTTCTTCATGCAGCAGGTTTGCAATTTATGTAGCTTGTGCCTGCTGGCTACTTCGCGTTTATGTGGGCAATCGTTTAACCCAATTAGAGCAAACAGATTCACGGGGCAGGGAGGACAAAGACGGACATGGAAACCCAAGCGTAAACTCTGGCCACACACGTATCTTCCATGAAGGATGTTCAGGCGCCCTTGATTTTTCTCACGTTTCCCTTTTCCAGCGCTATTATAATGGGCAAAGTTATTGCAGCCGTTAGGATTCCGCCGATCAGGTGCCAGCCTCCCCAAACGGTCAGCGCCCATTGCAGTCCATTCGGCATGAATAAGGCGCCAATAGATGCACCTGCAAAATAGGCGGATGCTGACGTCACTATGGCGGCTATTGTCAAATCGCGTACCCCGATGCGGATTCTGTGGTGATTCACGGACATTAACAGGTCAAAGACAACTGCCGAAGCGGCAAACCCAAGTATGATTGTTGGACCTCCCAAAAGTATGGCAATTATTGAGCCAATGATTCCAACCAGCAAGCTTGTGCCGAATCGTCCAGTCACCCATGCGACGAGCAGCAAAGTGAAGAAAACTCCAAAATCATGAAGTATTGGAAGGCCGAGCAAACGAAAACTTAGCGGTCCCAAAGTCAAGTTTAAGACCACCCAGAGGGCACTGAATACGCCTGTAAACGCAACGTCCACGGCGGTGAAGTGTGTCTTGTTTCCCGTTTCACTCACCCAGTAACACCTTTTTAAAAAAAAGTAGCACTGTGCCATATAAAAACCTTATGCACAATTAACCTGAACGCTACTTTTTTATCGCGCCCTCCTTGAATAGACATAGCAGTAAATGAGAGGGAAGCGCCAAATGAAGGTTGTTGCTTTCAACGGAAGCGCCAGAAAAGACGGAAACACCGCCATACTGATAAAGCGCGTCCTCAAAGTTCTAGAGACGGAAGGTTTCGAAACCGAACTGGTTCAGCTTGCGGGCGAGCAAATACGCGGCTGCAACGCGTGCAGAACCTGCTACAACATGAAGGACAAGCGCTGCGTCATCGAAGACGATAAAGTCAACGAGTACATTGGCAAAATGCTGGAGGCAGACGCGATAATCTTGGGCTCGCCAGTGTACTTCTCCATGATAACGTCGGAACTGAAAGCGTTCATGGACAGGGCTTTCTACGTTGCCAGAGCAAACGGGAACATGTTCAAACGCAAAGTGGGCGCCGCAGTCGTCGCGGTCAGACGGGCAGGCGGCATCCCAACCTTCGACGCCATAAACCACTTCTTCCTCATAAGCCAGATGATAGTGCCAGGCAGCAGCTACTGGAACATCGGCGTAGGAAACAAGAAAGGCGAAGTGGAAAACGACGCAGAAGGCATGGAAACCATGGAAACTCTGGGCAAAAACATGGCATGGCTGCTGAAAAAAACTAAAGCCTGAAGGCTCTATGACTGCATGGCGAGTTCCACGCCGGGTATCTTTTTTCTCTCGTAGATTATGTCCATCATTTTGGAGAATCCGGTAATCCATGCAAGGTAGATTAGTGCGATAATAATCCAAACGGGTAGAATCTCCATGGTTCGAAATATGATTGAACGGCCTGCACCGACTAAGTCCATAAGGCCTACGAAGGATAAGACAGCTGTGCTTTTTGTTAGAGAACAGAACTCGTTAGTCCAAGCGGGGATGACTATACGGTAAGCCTGCGGCAAAATCACACGACGAAGCGTCTGAATTTTTGACATACCCACTGATAGACCTGCCTGCATCTGGTCACCCAGGATGGTTTCCATAGCGCCTTTTATGTATCCTTTCTGGTAGCCTGCACTGTTTAGCCCGAAAACAAGAAAGGCTAAAAGGGCATGATCTATCTGGAGATTGAATAGCGTTGGCACAGTGTATACTGCCAGAAAGATTTGGACAAACAGCGGGCTTCCCCTGAAGATTTCCACGTACACAGCAATAACTGCTTTGACAGGTTTTTTGCCATATATGTCGCCGACAGCCAGCAGAGTCCCCAATCCCAAGCCCAAGAGAACCCCGAACAACGTAATTTCAACTGTCTGGATTATCCCTTGAACGATCATTGTCTGATAAACGGGGTTAAGGAGCCATTCAAACATCATCTATTCCCTGGTGGTTCGGTTTATGATTCTAGTCATGAATCT
>CAYGVV010000067.1:0-8805 GCA_964353395.1 uncultured Candidatus Bathyarchaeia archaeon
GCCGTCAAAGCCGTGGCTCTCATCAAGGACGTAGCCATGGTTAACGTGAACGGCGCAGGCATGGTTGGCGCCCCTGGAAGCTACGCCAAAGTCTTCGATGTGCTTGGCAAAAACAACATCAACATCATGATGATTTCTACAGCTGCTTCCGAAGCCAACATGTCTCTCGTGATTCGCCGAAGTCTGGTGGGCAGAGCTCTCAGCACGTTGGAGATAGCGCTGCTGGGCAGAGGTTTAGTCAGCGAGGTCACTACCGAAGACGACGTTTGCGTAATAGCCGTCATGGGTGCCAACATGAAAGGCACCCTCGGTGTAGCTTCAAAAATCTTCACAACCGTCGCCAAAGCAGGCATAAACATCCGCATGATAGCGCAAGGCTCCTCGGAGTTGAACATTTCGTTCGTGGTTAAAGAAAAAGACGGGGCAGCAGTGGTTCGCGCCATTCACGAAGCATTCAAACTGGACAAAACATAATCCAAATATTTCTTGTCGGAGAAGGCGAAGAGGCGTCGGGCAATTGACCAAGTTGAATCTTCAAGCGGAGCAGTTGGAAAAGATAAGGCACCTTGTAAAAGTTGGAAAAGACCACGTATATCAATTCTTAGGTTATGCTCTCGATGTGGAAACAAGCGAATTTCATGACTTGCTTGAGAAGGGCACTGTGCACAGTGAATGGGGCGTCCAAATCATGACTGCTCTGCTGGTTCATTATTCTTTAGCTAGCGAGACTCCTAAGAGTGGCAAGTTGGTGAAGTTTAAGGACCTGCCAGGAGGGTACGCTTACGAACACGCATTTATTCAAAGAGCGGTTAATCCTATTGCACAAGTTTTTGGTGACAAACCAGCGGAACTTGTTGAAGCTGCAAAACTGTTGAAGGGAAAACGCTTGGATTACGGGGATTCATCTGTGGAGATTCCTGCTTTAGAGGGTATTCCAATTGTGTATATCCTGTGGGCGGCACAAGAGTTTTCAGCATCGGCAAATGTTCTCTTCGACGAATCAGCAAGTTGTTTTCTGTCTACTGAAGGCTTAGCAGGCTTAGGTGAACTAACAACGCATCGCCTATTGAAAGCGCAGTCAATTCTAAAGGAAAAGACACTATGAAACGAGGACTAACTCACTGAAACGAGGACTAACTCACATCTGTAAGCTGTCGTTTCCGTTTTTGCCATTCTTGTTGTTGTGCAGCTCAGCCAGTTTCAGGAGGGTTTCTTTGAAGACTTGGATACTGTCCAAGTACTCACTGACAACAATGTGCTCATCCATCGTGTGGTCCAAATGCGAATCGCCAGGACCATACGTGACTATGGGCAGGTTCATGGCTTTGCCGAGGATGTTCATGTCGCCAGTTCCCGTCTTGCGCAACAGCGTAGCAGGTCTGTTCAGCACTTTCCGAACTGAAGAAGACAACGCGCGTACAATAGGCGAACTCTTATCCACTTCAAACGGCTCAACTGTATCTTCAACTGTTGCCTTCACGATGACTTTCGGGTTTGCCGCCTGATACTGCGCGATAACTTTTCGGGTTTCCTCGATAACTTGGGCGGAAGTGAATTGAGGAGGAACACGAATGTCAATGTTCATTTCGCTTTCGAAGGGAATAACCGAAATTGGTCTTCCACCGCTCACTTTAGTCAAACAGGCGGTTATTGTGTAGAAGGGGCTCTCGGCAGTTTCCAGCGGCGGATAACTGTTCTTAATCTGCAACCAAAGCTCATACGCCTTCTCCAGTGCGTTCTCGTACAGCCAAGGTGTGGAAGAATGACCTGTCTGCGTTTTGCATGTGACTTTTAGTTGTATTTGCCCTTTGTAGCCGATAGTTATGTTTTCTACTCCGCTCGGTTCACCGAAAATAGCGTATTCCGCTTTGATGCCCTGAGTAATCAGATGTCTGACTCCGCGGCTTGTTGCTTCTTCTTCGACGACGCTGGCAAACAAAACCTTGCCCTTGAACGCTGGGTCCTTGACGACTTCTGCCGCAGCCATCACCATCGCCGCAAGCGGACCTTTCGCGTCAACCGCGCCTCGAGCGTATATCTTGCCTTCTTCAACCCGAAGCGGAAGGTGCCCCGCCACAGTGTCCATGTGCCCGCACAAGAAAATGGTGGGTTCGCCTTCGCCAACCACGCCAATCACGTTTCCGATGGCGTCTATTCCAACTTGGAAGCCGAGTTTCTTCATTTCTTCGGCGAGGAAGCTGGCGATGGCTTCTTCTTTGCCTGAAGGGCTGTAGATGCCCAAGAGATTAGTTAGGAGGCGTACTGCTTGCTCTTGCATTTTCTTCTTCCTCCAAAACCTCGTCGAGGACGGATATGGCTTTGTCAATTTGCTCTTTCGTGATGACCAAGGGCGGCAGAAAACGAAGCACGTTCCGTCCTGCATCTAGGATGATTACGCCTCGCTCGGCAGCTTTCAATATAATGTTGAACACGTCGAATCGAAGTTCCACACCAAGCATCAAGCCTAATCCGCGGACTTCCTTGATTATCTTGTGCTTATTCTGCAGCGTTTCCAGTTGCGCTTTGAAGTACTTGCCCATAGTCGCCGCTTGCTCAGTCAAGTTTTCCTCGATAAGGGCGTCTATGGCAGCGCATCCTGCAGCGCAGACCAGCGGGCTTCCGCTGAACGTGGTCGAGTGTTCGCCGAGTTTAAGCGCGGACATCACGTTTTCCTTAGCCACAGTTATGCCGATGGGTAAGCCGCCTGCAAAGGGCTTTGCCAAGCACATCACGTCTGGTGTGACTCCCCAGTGTTGGCACGCGAACAGTTTGCCCGTGCGTCCGAAACCTGTCTGCACTTCGTCAAAGATTAAGAGAACATTTTTGTCGTCGCAAACCTGTCTTAAGCCTTGGAGGAAACCGTCGGGTGGCACGCGGATGCCGCCTTCTCCCCGAATCGGTTCAAGGAGGACAGCGGCGGTTTTTTCGCTTATCGCTTCCTTGACTTTTTCCAAGTTATCCGGAGGAACGTGTTTGAATTCAGGAACAAGCGGCATGAAGGGTTCACGGTACTTCTTGTCCCATGTGGCTGACAGTGCGCCCATGGTTTTTCCGTGGAACGCGCCCATCATGGCGATAATTTCAGGCTTGCCCGAATACTTGCGTGCCAGCTTGATGGCGCATTCAACGGCTTCAGCGCCGCTGTTTGAGAGAAACGCCTTGTTCAAGCCTGCGGGAGTGATAGCTACGAGTTTTTGGAGAAACTCGGTTCGCTTGTCGTTGTAGAGGCTGGCGTGGCAGGAAATCAGCTTTTCCGCCTGCGCGTGGATGGCGGCAACCACTTTCGGGTGGCAATGCCCCAGCAGGGCGACGCCGTAGCTGCCCATGCAGTCCACGTATTCCTTCCCGTTTATGTCCCATAAGAGTGCGCCTTTGCCTCTGGTTATGACTATGGAGCTCTTGGCGAAAACGTTCGCCATCAGCTTGTTTTCTGCGTTTATGATGTCTTGTTCATTCACGGGTTATCACGGTGCCAGTTTCATGTTTCAACGCTGAGGAGATAGGCGATTTTCCAGCGCCTGAGGTTATCAGGACTTCGCCGACGCCCTGAGATAGCGCTTCGAGCGCCGCGTGCACTTTGGTGCTCATGCCTGCTCCTATGTTTTTGAGGATTTCTTTAACTTCTGAGGCGCCGATTTTCGGTATGCGCTCGCCTTTAAGCATTAAGCCCTGCACGTCAGTCAGCAGGATTAGGCGGTCTGCTTTTAGCGCGCCTGCAATGATGGCGGCTGTTCGGTCGCCGTCCACGTTGAGGGGCTCGTACTCTTCACTCATGGCTATGGGCGTGACTATGGGCACGTAGCCCTTTTCCAGCAGCAAATGCAGCAGGTCAGTGTTGACTTGGTTGATTTTTCCAGTGTAGCCGCCGTCGATTACACGTTTGCGTCCGCGTTCGTCCACGGCTATCAGGCGTTTCTTGCGCTCCGCCTGCAAGATGTGCGCGTCTAAGCCAGATAAGCCCACGGCTGGAACACCTTGGCTCTGCAACGCCAGAACGATTTGCTTGTTGATTTTTCCCGCCATAACCATACTGTAGATTTCGATGGTCTCCTTGTCCGTGTAGCGGCTTCGGAAACCTTCAGGGGAAACGATGAATTTTTGTTCTTTGCCCAGTTTAGCCGCGATTTCAGTGACTTCGACGCCTCCGCCGTGCACGAGAACCGCCTTGTTGTCTGAGAGCAGCGTTTTCAGGTCGGAGACGAGGTCGCTTGATGCGCCTTCTTTGAGGATGCTTCCGCCCATTTTGATTACGAACAGCATGGCTATCACATCGGATGGAAACCCGTGCTCTTCAAGCCCGTGGTCTCGTCGAAGCCCATCATCAGGTTCAGGCATTGGACGCCTTGACCAGAAGCGCCCTTCACCATGTTATCAATTGCCGAGAACAACAGAAGCCGATTTGCGTGCGGGTCCAGCTCGAAGCCAATGTCGCAATAATTCGTTCCCAAAGTTACTTTGGGGTCAGGCAGTTGATAGCAGCCTTTCAGGTACTTGACGAAGCGGATGAACGGTTCGCCCTCGTACGCTGCGCGGAGGGCTTTCCAAACGTCTTTGGTTGCGAGGGGCTGCTTGGGGAAAACGTGGATTGTCGCGAGTATGCCTCGGACCATGTTGACGGCGTGCGGCGTAAACGCCACTGTTATTGGTTCGTTTGCTACTGCGCTGAGTTCCTGTTCGACTTCGCCTATGTGGCGGTGCATTATTACCTTGTAGGGTCTGACGCCGCCGAACCGTTCAGGGTGATGTGAAGCCACTGATGGTTTGCTGCCTCCGCCGCTGGAACCGACTTTTAGGTCTGCGACAATGTGGTTTTTCTCGATGATGCCTGCTTTTACAACGGGAACCAGCGCGAGGATGGTGACGGTTGCCATGCAGCCTGGACAAGCGACCAAACGTGCTTTCTTTATCTCTTCCCGATGAAGTTCAGGCAAGCCGTACGCTGCTTCTTTGAGCAGTTCAGGATGCGCATGTTTCCACCCGTACCACGTTTCGTAGTCGGCGGGGTTTTTGAGGCGGAAATCCGCGCTCATGTCGATGACTTTTAGCCCTGCCTCGAGCAGTTTGGGGACAAGGTTCACTGAGCCTCCGTGTGGGGTTGCTGTGAAGATCAAGTCGCAGTTCTTCTGAAGCTCAGCGATGTCTTGGGGAACGAACTTTAACTGTGTTAGTCCGCGGAGGTTCGGGTGCGAGTTGAAGACGTATTCTCCAGCGCTCTGGCGTGAAGTAACCATGGTTACCTCTACTTGCGGGTGAAGCAAGAGTATGCGGAGGAGTTCTCCGCCGACGTATCCTGAACCGCCGATTATTCCGATTCTTAACATTCTTTTTCACCTTGAATCTGTTATTGTTAAATGAGGCTTTGGGCGCCTTTTATGAGGGGAACTGCCACGTTGATTCCTGCTATGAGGCGCGTCTGCTCCCAGAATTCAGGGCAGCTGTTAGCTTCGTGGAAGACTATGCCCAGTCTGTTTTTTTCCACGCTTTCCTCGATTACACTTTTAACTTTGGCGTAGGGTTCGGTGCCCATGTAATTCTTGAAAGCCGCTTCAAGCTTGCTGTTCCAAGTTTTGAAGTCGCGCAGGCGGGTTTCGTCTGCCTTGACTTTTTTGATGGTTTCAAACGAGACGGCTGCTTTGCCGAGTTCTGTCTTGAGGGTTTCGTCGTCCACGTTTTTGTTTTGGCCGACGTTGGTCATGGCGTCTAACGCGAATACCCATGCCTCATGCTCTCTGCCGAGGGCTTTGCCGCATTTCACCGCTAACTCTCTGATGTGCTGGGGCAGTTTGGCGTCGAAGACGAGGTTGCCTAGGAAGGTGTTGGTGCGGAAATCGCTAAAGCCTGCGCGTGCCAGAGCCACTGGGTGGCAGACGGGGTCTTTTCTTTTTTCTTTGGAAACTATTATTCTTAGGTCGTAGAACCATTTTTGGATGAATTCTTGCGCTACGATTCCTATGGGATTTATAATTGATGGTTCTGTTTTTTGGACGTTGGCGACGAGTTCTTCATGGTTTTTGGAGAGGACAATCATTTTTCCGTGTGTGCCAGCGTCGGGTTTGATGACTATTTCTTGGCCTATTTCATGTTCCAGCAGGTCTGCGATGTCTGCTTCGTTGTGGATTACGCGTCCATCTTTCGTTGTGTCAAACGGGTCGCATGGAACGTAAACGGTTTTTGGAATGGGCAAACCCAGTGCCCAGAACTGTAGTAGGGTTCGGAATTTGCTGTAGCACGCGAACTCGATGGATGAGGGGTTAATTACTTTTTTTCCGAAGACTTCCATGGTGTATGCCGCGTAGAGTCTGCGGTTTTTGCTTTGAGCGCGGTTTAGGACTACGGCGATGTCTTTTATGGTACTGGTGTAATCCTTGCCTTTGCTTGTGACGTTGAAACCGTTCTTGCCGATGGATATGGCGATTTTGCGGAACGGGATGAAAGTTAGGTTTACGCCTAGTTCTTCGGCTGTGAGTTTGATGCCGTTCTCGTCGTTTTCTGACCGTTCATATAGAAGTCCGATGCTCATCGGTTGGTTGCATCCCGTAGAAAATGCTGAATAAAATTTTGGGAGATGAGTTTAATGGGTGTATCCTGTGGAGTGTTTGTGTTGGTGGATACCTCTTATTCGCCCCAGTCTTCTCCTTCGAGAGTTAATTCTTGAAGGTCTACGCATCCGCCGTTTACTTTTTTCACTTCGAGTTCCAGTCCGCAGCCAGGACAGCTCAGAATTTCTCCTTTCGCCGTGTCTGTTGGAACGTCGAGATTTGCGTCACAGTCGGGGCATTTAGCTTTCATTGCCTTCACCTCTTGCGTTTCCAAAGTTGGGATTTGTTTACTCATCTTGCTATCTCACATTTGTTTTATCCGAAATGTCTTTTTGATTTGACCGCGCTTCTTTTAAACATTGCGACTTATTTGTAACATATTAGACTTCTAATGTTCCAAACGGTACAATACTCCACGCCTGTTTTTCCAAGGCAGTTCCGAAAAGAATAAGCCAGCACGCAAAACAAAAACGAAATCCGCATTCGCTTACATAGTGAACTACAGAAATCGTTAAATCTAAACACACCACAAAATTATGCGAGGCAACAGCATTGGACGACAAGGACAAGAAAATAATCAAGATTCTGAAGGACGACGGACGAGCAGGATACATCGACATTGGAAAGAAAATAGGCTTGTCCGAAGGAGCGGTCAGAAAAAGAATCAAAACCCTGTCCGATTCGGGCGTAATAAGGAAGTTCACAGTTAAAATCGGCGTTACCGAAGGCGCTGAAGCCGTAACACTGCTCGCCACAAACCCGTCCTATCCCACTCAAGAGGTTTCCAAGAAAATACTCGCCATCCCCAACGTGGAGACCATTTACGAAGTGACAGGCGAGTACGACATCATCGCAGTAATCGGCGGCATAAATGTGAACGAAGTCAACGAGTGCATAGAAAAAATCCGCCGCGTAGAAGGCATCATGAAAACCAACACCATGATAGTCCTCCGCAGCTGGTAACTGCAAAATTTCACTGTTTTTTCGATTGCGCCACATAATAGGCAGTGAAGAGCCCATCATCAGCGCCGTAAAGCCCACGCAAGTAACCAAGAGCCCCGTCACGAGTTTCAGCCGAAGGAATAACTAGCCTGTAATTGTCCGCTCTGATAATTTCTGTGAGCTTTCCTGTTTCTTTCCTGATTATCTGTAGCCTCACATGCCGGGGGCCAGACTGGAAGACCGCAACTTCTCCGCGGCAAGCCTTACCTTTTCGAACATCAATAGTTTTTCGACCATCCTTGATCCACGCGAACACTTCTCTCTTGGCTGGAAACAGAGGCACACGCGTTCACCATAATTATGAGACAATACCGCAGCCTAAGCAAATAAATCCATTCGTGACACCAGAAACAGAATCGAAATCCGAACACATAAAAACACAAAAACTGAATCCGCAGTTCAATCAACATTTTAGCCTTTATATAAGGGGGCTATAGTCTTTTCCGAGCAACTAGTCACAAAGACTGCAAGCTCAGTCAATGAGTAATTCACTCTATATAGAGGGATATAGTCAAAAAATCGCACACCAGTTCTCACTGAAAGAAATATTTACAAGGCAGTTGAATACAAGAATGGTGACGACTCATGTCTAAAACTTACAACATAGCAGTGCTCAAAGGTGATGGCATAGGACCAGAAATCACCGAAGCCACCGTGAAAGTCCTCGAAACCGTCCAAGAAACCTCAAACTTGAAGCTTAACCTGCTCTATGGCGAAGCAGGATTCCACTGCATAACCGAATACGGGACTAACTTGCCCGAAGAAACCATCACACTGCTGAAACGCACAGACGCATGCCTCAAAGGCCCCATGACCACACCTGAAGAAGTTGGTGCACCAGTCAGCGTGGCAGTAAAAATCAGGAAAATATTCAACCTTTACGCGAACGTGAGACCTTGCCGCAGCTTTCCAAGCGTAGAATCCTTAAAGCCAAACCTAGACTTTGTGGTCGTCCGAGAAAACACTGAAGGACTCTACGCAGGAGCAGAATTCGCAGTAGCTCCAGGAGTTGGCATCGCATACCGCATAATCACCACCGAAGCCAGCACACGCGTTGCAGAATTCGCCTTCAAACTCGCCAGCAAACGCCGAAAACACCTCACCTACGTGCACAAAGGCAACATTCTACGCATCACAGACGGAATCTTCAAAGACGCCGTGAAAGCAGTTTCGCAAAAATACCCAGACGTAGAAGTTGACGACCTCCACGTTGATGCCGCTACGATGCAACTCATCAAAAAACCCGAAAGCTTCGACGTCATAG
>CAYGVV010000068.1:0-8738 GCA_964353395.1 uncultured Candidatus Bathyarchaeia archaeon
AGGACCATCCGGTTTGGTTTGAACTTATTGCCACTCCGATTAAAGATAAAGATGGAAATGTTGTTGCGGCGTTGGAACTCACTGTAAACATAACCGAAAAGAAGAATATGGAAGCCAAGCTGGCTAAGTACTCTCAGGAACTAGAGAAACAAGTCGAAGAAAGAACTCGGCAGTTGCAGCAAACCCAAGCAAAACTCGTGAAGTCTGAGAGGCTTGCCGCCATCGGCGAACTAGCGGGCATGGTTGGGCACGACCTGCGTAACCCTTTAACAAGCATCAAGGGCGCCGCGTACTTCCTGAAAGCAAAATACTCCAAGGGACTGGACGCCACCGGCAAAATGATGCTTGCAACCATCGACAACAGCATCGAATACTCCAACAAAATCATCAATGATTTGTTAGACTACTCCAGAGACATAAAACTGGAACTTTCTGGGACCACCCCGAAATCTCTGCTGAAGAATACCTTTGCCCTCATCGAAGTCCCGGAGAATATCAAAATCGCAGATGAAACGGAAGACACGCCTAAATTCAAAGCTGACACGGGAAAAATGAGCAGAGTCTTCGTGAACATAATTAAAAACGCGTTTGAAGCTATGCCTCAGGGCGGAACCTTTACGATAACAAGCAGGGAAGTAAAAGACAACGTGGAGATTGTCTTCGAAGACCTTGGCATAGGGATGAGTCAAGAAACGCTGTATAAACTTTGGACTCCGCTGTTTACAACGAAGGCGAAGGGCATGGGCTTCGGCTTACCTATCTGCAAACGCATAGTAGAGGCTCATGGCGGAAGAATCTTTGTCGAAAGCGCGCCCGGCATAGGCACTACTTTTACCGTGACCCTTCCAGTTGACCCCAAGCCCACAACTGAAACCGAGGACACCTGGATATTCAACAGCCCGGTTGAGTCAGTTATCGCCACGACCTGAAACATGAGGAAGCACCGCTGACAAAGTAACTTGAATAGCCTCGTTGCCATTGCACTTGAGGTTGTTGTCTGAGGACGCGTTAAATCCTTAAAGGCGCTAACCGAGTAACTGTAGTCTTAACGGTGCTTTGGTGTCTGATTTGGGTCACCTTTCCAAAAACCAAAAGAATATCTTGGAAAACCTTGAGATAAAACCTGGCATGACTACTAAAGAATTGGCGGAGATGGTTTTCGGCAAAATCGTAGGGTACAAGACAAAAGAGTATGCCTCAGTTTACCGTAGTTTAATCTCGCTGGAGAATCAGGGGCTCATCCAGAGAGTTCATGTTCAGCTGAGGTGGCGCCGCGCGGATGCGAATACGACTAAGGAATGATTTCGCATTCGTTTTCAATGGTGATGTCACCACTCTCCGCGTATCTCTCTCCCTTTCTTTCGCTCTCGCAATCATTCTTTCAAACTGGATTCCATAATCCTAGCTACGCTAGCAGCTTTCGTTCAATTAAACACAAGAGGCTAAATTATGTTTGAGGACTTTAGAGACAAAATACGTCAGAGTGAGAGCGAAAAAATCGAGCAGTCATCGCTGTCTCCTGAAGTATTGGCTAAGCTGAGAAGTGAAGGTCTGGATCCTGAAACAGTCACCCTAAAACAGCTATTCCCAGAAACCTTCGATGAAGAAGGCAATGATATTTCCCTAATGTCTGGTGCAGAATGGGAAATAATGATAACTTATTACGGAACTCGGAAGTTCCTTTTGGAGAAATATCCGCAGTCGCACGAAGAAGCGAAAGTGTTGGGTCACCCCTGGGCTGAGGAACCTGAAGAGCCCTACCAAATTAACGTTGCAAAAGCCAGAGACGATCCCAAAAGTAGAATCTTAGTTAAAGCCTTGTACCAAATGAAGACGATGTACGACAAAGTAGAAGTTCTCCAACGCAAGGCTTCAGAGTACGAAAAATATTGCTTACGCCTCTACTGGCATTTAACTTACAATTGGAACCACGCGCCAAATGTGAAATCTTTCCGAGAAGTTTTGGAAGACGGGGACATCTTCGAGCTGGTAGAGGTCTATTTTAGGATCTGCAGAAAATACCGCGTGCCCACCTTCGAAGAACCTTACTATTTCCTAGATACCCGGCGGCGTCAAGAAATAAAGTTGGAAGGCGACATGCTCAAACGCACAACCAATTATAGTGATTCTGAAATCCGTGTTTCAATTTTGGAGGACTTTGTCTGAACGAAGTCATAGAAAGACGCCTGGAATTTCTAAAGCTCGAAGCTAAAGGCTTTTCGCTTTGCGAAATAGTGAAGATTCTAAGCGAAAAATATCAAACATCTGAGAGAAACCTCTACTACGATGCTGAAACTCGCGAGACCTGGCAACCTGTTTTGACGCAGTTGTTTGATTTAGATAAAGCGCGGCTTATGGTGCTTAACCGCTATGAATATCTCTATCGAATGGCGAGCCTTCGCTTTCAAACGGCAAGTGAAGCCCAAAAACCTGTCTACCTGTCTAAGATGGTGGAAATCACAGACCGTTTAGTAGCTCTACTGGGACTGGAAACGCTGAAAGAAAAACAGGAGAACGTGAAGAGGGCAGCCGAGGTTGAAAATGAATTAGCGAAAAATGAGGCATACATCGCGGAGCTGGCAAAACTCTGAGAATTGTCATTAACAAAAGAAGAGGACTAAATAGAAAAAAAGAAGCATTAGAGTTCCCGAAGTCTATCTTCCTCTAGCACGCTCTGCCAGAAGACCTTATCATCTTAACTGAAGATTTAGTACGAAAAATGCAAAATACTGCTGACGCAGTTTAAGCAAACAAACGGGAAATGGGAATAGCTTCACGCTATTTTATAGAAAGAGCTTTTGTTAGATAAAATTTAGTTGAATTTTGATTTCATTGAAAAAGAAAATGGGGGGTTAGAAGGGTCTGAATAGACCTACAAATACTAGCCAAACCAGAAAAGTTTTTGCTACGAAGCTAAGAACTATGTATGCTCTCTCGCCGTATAGGTAGTCTTTCCATTTTCCAATGCCTTTGTACTGCAAAACCATGTTTCCTGCAAAGCTCATGAACAGTATCAAGTAAATTACAAAAATCAAGTAGACAAACGTCGGTACATTGTTGCTGCTATTCATTACTGCTCCTGTGAAATAGGCGAAAAGCGCTACCCATGGAAAGCCTCCGGAGATGCTGCCTAAAATGAATGCGGACCAGTTTGTTTTTTCGGTTTTTTGGTTTATTAGCTCCATTAGGTAGCCGAACATTATCATCATAGCGTTCAAGACAAAGATCATTGCAAGCGACCAGAAATCCCAGATTCCTACGAAAGTTGAGATAACCCAGATCATGATTGAACTTGAAAATGCGTACTCGAACCATCGGTAGGGGTTAATGCCTTTTTTCAAGTTTTCGTTATATGATTTGTTTTTTGGGAAGGCGACCAGAAAATGGTCAAATGCGGAGATTAGCGGGAAAGCGGCAAGTAACGCACCTAGATGGGTAACGGTGAAAAGAACTTGGGGGTTTGGTGCTGCGAAAATTGCAGGATTTGTTGGACTAACATGTGCGAATGTGAGGTAGAAAGTGTAGATGTCTGTCCCTTTAGGCCAAGTCAAAAGAAAGGTCAATGCCAGAATCACAAGGCCATTTATCAGTTGCAGTGTTCCTGCGCCTATGTTGAACTTTTTCAGGTATCCAAGAGATATAGGCGATTTGGCAATTATTTCCTGTCTTTCTTTATAATTTATAATTATTCCTCCTTTCTACTCTTCTCTATCGGTATCTTAGATTAATTAGATTAACTGTTGCATCTGAGCCTGAGGAGGTTCCAAACGCATAATTTTATATTCGATATCGTTTTCTTGTTAACCTGGTGTAAGTTTTGTCGAAAGCTCAGCCCCATCCTGGACATGAAAAGCACCTCTGCAAAATGGTAGAGGACAAAGTACCCATAGAGAAAATAAAACCGCTTGTGAAAGACGCGAAGTACATCTGCAAAGGCTGCATGCGTACAGCTGCCAAATCAGAAAACCTATGCGCCCCAGAAAAACTCTAAATCTTCTTCTCTTTTTTTGTTATCAATTGAGGCGCTGAGCAAAATTTGCAGACTTTTCTGTTTTTTGCTATTATACTTTTCGTCTGAACAATAAGATGCTGGCTCCTAAGCTTAGCACGCCAACGATGAGTATGGCAACTAGGGCATATTCTATTTTTTGCCAGACAAAGCCGTTGATAATGAGGGATTGAAACGCTTCGGCAATGTATGTGAAGGGGTTAACATTCGCTACTTGCTGTACCCAACTTGGTAATAGACCGAGTGGCATGACGGAGGCAGAAAGAAACAGCAGCGGAAAAGTTGTCAGCAAGCCAACAGAAAGTGTAGTTTCTGCGTTCTTTGTGTTCAAAGCTACAAACAAGGATATGCCTGACCAGGCAATTCCGAACAAAGCAGCTAAAATGAAAATAATGATTACTCCTAAAATGCCAGAAGCAATGGTAACCCCCAAAACTAGGCCTATAACTAATATTATTGCAACCTGAATGACCGTAGTTAGGGCACTGCTGAATAATCTACCAAATAGGATTGAGGACTTGTTGATTGGTGCCACCCGCATTTTATCCATGAAACCGCTGTCAAAATCGTTGACTAACCCGATCCCCGCGTTAAGTGCTGAAGAGGCTATGGTTTGTATTATGACGGCGGCGGTGAAGAATGTGATGTAGCTGTTAGCTCCGGTGAGCAACTGAAAGGTTGGGATGTTACCTATTGCTGAGAAGGCTTGAGTAAAAAGAAGGAACCATACTAGTGGCTGAATAAGATTGAAAAAGATCAGAATCGGCTGACGCAAGAGTTTCTTGTTCCAACGAGAGAAGATCGCAACTACTTCCGACAACATTTCAATCAAGTTTATCTCCTCCCTCTTCCTCGTCTGCCTACTGCTTCTTTGCGTTCCACTACGTTCAAAGTCTTTCCCGTTAGCTTGAGAAAGACCTCATCCAGAGTGGGCACTGAGAGGTTAAGCTGTTCTACTTCAATTCTTGCTCCATCCAAGGCTCTCACTACCTGCGTAACTATTGCGGAACCGTTTTTCGTAAATATGGTTAAACCGTTTTCGGAGATCAAGCCATCTCCGCATTTACCCACTTCTTCGATTCCTTGCAGTTTAGACATTAATTCTTTTGCTTTCTCGCAGCCAGCTTGATCATCTGCTTTGAAACGAAGGGTGATCTTGTCTGCTCCTACTTGGGCTTTGAGCTCGGTGGGTGTTCCTTCTGCCACAATCTTACCCTGATCCACAATGCATAGCCTGTTGGCTAGGCGATCCGCTTCTTCCATGTACTGTGTTGTAAGAAAAATTGTCATGCCCTGACGATTCAATTTGACTATATATTCCCAAACATCTTGCCTGCTCTGTGGGTCTAACCCAGTTGTTGGTTCATCCAAAAACAAAATCTTAGGGTCTGAAACCAGGGAAGAAGCCAAATCTAGCCGCTTTCGCATTCCTCCAGAAAACGTTTTCAAACGTCGATCGGCGGCCTCTGCGAGTCTAACAGTTTGCAGCAATTCGTTTGTTTTAGTTTTTGCTTTGTCTTTGGGAATGTGGTGAAAGCTACATTGAAGCATGAGGTTTTCTCTTGCGGTTAAGTCGTCATCTACTCCTACTTCTTGCGAGGAGTAACCTATTATCCGTCTCACTTTCACTTGATCGGCATCAATATCTAATCCGTCAATAGTCGCCTTTCCAGAGCTTTTCTCAAGCAATGTTGTGAGGATTTTGATGGTTGTGCTTTTGCCAGCCCCGTTTGGACCCAAGAAGCCGAAAATCTCTCCTTTCTTAACCGTAAATGATATGCCATCTACAGCAATTACATTTTTTCCATAAGTTTTATGCAGGTTATCGACAACTACTATGTCTTCCACTCTAATATCCACCATTAAACAAAATTATAAGAAAAAAAGAAGGTATTTTTGCTTTGCTCTACTTTGGCAATAGGACTTTGTCGATTACGTGGATTACGCCGTTGTCTGTCTCGATGTCTGCTTTGACGATGTTTGCGTCGTTGACTTTGACTGATTTGTGCATGTGCCATTTTGCTGCGTCAATCTTTACATCTTGACCTTGAATTGTTGTTAGTTTTGGGTGCTGTACGACGTCGCTTGCTGGAACTTTTCCTGCCACTACGTGGTATGTTAAAACTGCGGTTAGTTTTGGTATGTCTTTTAGAAGGCCTTCAACTGTACCTTTGGGCAATTTTGCGAATGCTTCGTCAGTTGGTGCAAAAACCGTAAATGGACCTTTGCTTTTCAATGTGTCAACTAATTTTGCTGCTGTTACAGCCGCTACAAGAGTTTTGAATGTACCTGCCGTTACTGCGGTATCAATTATATCTGCCATAAAAATTCATCTCCTAGTGTCTATAAGCTATACCACTAGTTAAGGATTTGCTAATTTGCGGACTTACACTAACACCTTTTGCGCCTTTTTTGATTTATGGAGCTGTTTTATCATTAGGAAGGTACGAGACTAGAACTTCCGAGCTCTTCTGCCTTCCTTAGAAGCGAACAATTTCAGAATAAATTTTGAAAGCTAAAAGACAGATAAATAATAAAAAAAAGAATCTGAGAAACCCAAGCACTTACAGAAAAAACTTAAAATTAAATCAATAACTGCAATGATGAAGAATCCATTTATAAATCAAATAGAAGAGTCAACGCTGATGTGTTCAAGAGAATAAATATATTTAGATGGCTTATAGTATAGAATTATGGTCAAGCAGGCAAAATATGAAGTTCTAAGACAAATCAACAAAGTTGAGATCAGACGTTACCAAAATTTGGTGATCGCCAGGGTTGATGGCTATGGTGATGGCGGCTTCAACATTCTCTTTAATTTCATCACGGGAAATAACCAGCAAAAGTCAAAAATCGCGATGACAGCCCCTGTTGTTTCGGAACAAATAGCCATGACTGCACCGGTCTTATCAGAATCTGACTCATTGGCTTTTGTGATGCCTAAAGGGTTAACGCTTGAAACCACGCCTGAGCCACTTGATGAACGGGTAAAAATTGTTGAAATACCTGTAAGAGTTGTTGCTGCATTAAAATTTTCAGGTCGCTGGTCCAATTCAATATTCAAAAAGAAATCTAAAGAAATGCTGCAAGAGCTCACGAAAGCAGGAATTGAAACTATAGGCCAAGTATTTACGATGAGGTATAACGGGCCTTTTACTCCTTGGTTTATGCGCAGAAACGAAGTAGCAGTCGAAGTAGAACAAACCCAATAAAGACTTCACCCGCATAGAATTGACCCTGCGTCCACGAAGCCCTTTTTGAACCGACGTCAAAATCCTCAAAAGACAAACAATCATTTGGAGACAGAACTGGGAACGCCCAAATCTTATATCCGGTATAAAACAATATTCGTTTTAGGGGAGCCCAAATGGCTGTAGCTAAAAACAAAACTGTTTTCATCTATGAATTCATTGGAATTATTTTTATTATTTTTCTTGGAAGCGCGCTCCACTTCACCTTTGCTTTGTCAGGCAATCAACCGATTGTAGGTGCGTTCTCAGCAGTAAACGAGAGTGTGTGGGAACATCTAAAGTTGGCTTTCTGGCCCTCACTCTTTCTTACATTAATTGAGTACCCATTCCTTAGAAAAACGACAAACAACTTCTTCACAGCTAAAGCCATAGGCATCTATCTTATGATAACCACAATTCCACTCGTATTCTACTCTTATACTGCGTTGAGCGGAAAAAGCATTTTCGCAATAGACATTTCATCCTTCGTGGTTGCTGTGATAATAGGACAGCTGCTAAGCTACAAATTACTAACTTACAGACAACTACCAAGAAACCTTAACAAAATCGCTGTTGCGGCGGTCATTTTGTTAGCCCTTGCTTTCATAGTTTTCACTTATTATCCACCCCAACTACAGATCTTCAAAGACTCAGTCACAGGAAAATACGGAATTCCCTGCTAGAAGCAACAACAAACCACCTACCTCGCAAACTGTGCACAAAGATAACGATAGCCTTTTAACTAGGAAAGAGCAAGTGAATTTTAAAAAGAAAGAGGTTATTTCCTCGACAGGGCTCAGCTCGCGCTGCGATACTGTAGTTAAACATTCCGAACTAAGGATTCTATCGTTTTCCTGTTTATTATCGGTCCTTTATTTTCGGCAGGATACCCCAATGGCGATAAGAAAGGAATCCGCAAATCAGAATCCACGCCCAAGATTTCCTTTACTTCATTCTCCTTAAATGCTGATATCCAACAAGTTCCCAAGCCCTCTGCAAAAGCAGCCAAAGAAACCTGATTCATCGCAATAGCAGCATCAGCCTTCCAAAACTCCTCACCATCATCCCTCACCCAAGCCTCCTTCGGAGAAGAAACCATAACAATCATAATAGGCGCCTCCCATCGTTGATTACAAGCCGAATCTACCTTGGCCAGAACAGCTTTACTGGTAACTACTAAAAGCTGGTAGGGTTGGCGATTCATGGCGGAAGGGGAAAGTCGTGCTGCCTCCAAAACTTTCTGCAGCTTCTCTTTTTCCACGCTTTTGTCTTGATATTTTCGAATACTTCTTCTGTTCTTGATTACCTCAAAAAAATCCAAAACTAATCACCAATAGTTCGAGTGCTGTTGTGGAATAAAAATTTATCGCACAGATGGCGAACGGTGACGTCAATTATGCCATCTTAGTTTGCTTGGTCTTAACTAATAGTAGTTCTTTGGGCAATTATGGCGACTTGAGTCCTGTCTTTTCTGTCACTTCATCAAGCTTTATTATTAA
>CAYGVV010000069.1:0-8637 GCA_964353395.1 uncultured Candidatus Bathyarchaeia archaeon
AGGACGCCGTTTTTATAGGTTGTGTGTGCGATTGTTGGAATGACTACTTTTGGGAGATTTAAACTTTTATAGTATTTGCGGTCTTTGGCTTTTGCGGATAATGTGAGTTTTTGGTTTTTGACGCTGATTTTGACGGTTTCTTGGTTGAAGCCTGCGATTTCGGCGATGATGGTTATGGAGTTTTGGTCTTGGAACATGTCGGTGAGGGGTTTGGGTTCTTTCCATTTTCCTTTGCTTAGGCGTTTGGGTAGGCGGTATTTTTGTGGGTGCATGCGTGAGGTTTTGAAGTTTTCAAACTTGGGTGTTTTGGGGGTTTTTTTGGGGTTTATGTTGATGTCGTTGAGGTCTAGCCATTTTAGGTGTTTTTTGCTTCTTCGCCATTTTGCGCTCATGTTGTTTCCCCCAGATACAGAGGGAATCTATAGCGATATTATAAAATGTATCGCACAGAAAGGGTGAGATTTTGGTGTGGTGTGGTGTGGTGAGTTGGTTTGGCATGGTTGGGTTGGGTTAGGTGGGTTTTGTTTGTGTTGGTTTGTTGTTTTTGGGTTGTTTATGTGTGTGCTCTAGTGCTTGGAACAGTCTATAGCCCCCTTTTAAATAGTTTCCATGTATAGAAGATTGGTTTCTGGCTGGGTCTGGGGTCTGCTGCTCTGAAGCGCCTACCCCCTCCCCTTTTTATAGCGTGAAGCGGCGGTTCTCCTGTGCAGTGGGCTTTCGCAGAATAGCCCGAAAACAGGCTTAGGATACCTCTGTGGCTTTCACCTCCCCCAAACATCAAACAGACACTACACCCCTGCAAAACCAAAACAAAACAACCCCCATAAGAACCCTCACGAAATCTGCAAATTTACCAATTCACAAATTTACAAACTACTAAGCTGCTTAGAGCGGCTATCCCCTTTTTTGCAATAACTCAGTTCTATTGTTAGCATGCCCTTTGTTTTTCAAAAATGAAAAGACCTCTGTCGACTATGCACCTTCTAAGAATTCGCAAATTTTGTACAAAAACTTCTTTTTCCTCTTCGCCAATCATTTGGAGGGCTTTTTTAGCTGACTCGATAGACGGGTATGGATAAAGCGAAACTTCACCTGACTTCTGTGGCATTCTCGACGCCAACCCTTGGAAAATAATTATTTTAGACATGAGAGACTGTAGGAAAGTTTTAGTGGTAGTGTGATTTTGTGAGAACAATGTGCCTTCTTCATATTTACCGTTGTTTGAAAGCATCAATTTGTTTTTCCCTTTTTCGAGGAGAAATTTCACATGAGATACCTTCACGAATTCTTTTGGGGTTACTAATGCTTCTTTCCCTTCTGTGTCGAAGTGTATTAGATTACATTCGTCGAAACTCTCGCTCGAAGAAAAATCAAAAAGATTTTCAGCAATAGGGATGCCCTCGCCATAATACATTTTCAACAATTCTTTCTTTTCGTGCCAAGCTTCGTTAAAACTATTAATGCAGTCTTTTCGTTTTGTTTCACAAAATTTCGTAATTTTCTTAGCCAGAGTTTCGATAGTTGTTGTCTCTATCACTCGGTATTCTGGAAGCTTGAATTCTAATAATACGTTAAGCGAACCTGGCCATTCAACTCTGTTCAAGTTATTCATTTTTGAAACTATCTGTCTGAGTGGAGAGATGTTTGCATAGTTCCTCCATTCCCACCTGCCTTTAATGCCTTCACTTGTCAAGTTAAATTCTTTAATTGCCGGCATTGCGGATTCTTTCTCCATTCCGATTGGTCTTCCCCAATCTTGAATTTCGTCGCTCAAAATCAGAAGCTTTATCAAGTAATCATCTTGAAGACTTTCGGGTATTTGCTCAGCGGTGTTATGAAAAACAATCGCCTGTAAAACTTGCCTGTATTCTTGTATTTTTTCAGCATTTACGTAATCAATGAACTCTATTGCTCCAATTAGACCGTGATCATTTTCTCGCTTTAGCAAATTAAGGGTTTCTTGCGTGAGAACCTTTGATCCAAGTAATTCCGTTAGTTTCTTTATCTTCTCCTCCCTAAAATTGATTTTGAATTCTGTAAAACTTAACGCTTCATAACACTTACTCATTGACTTAATCGTTTCGCCAAGTATATGATAGGACTCAGCAATTGGATAGGCGATATCATGAACTAAAGAAGATAATATCACTAACTTGATTTCTTTCTTTAATGAAGAGAAACACGCAACTTTGCTGCACATTGCGTTAGCTAGAATCATTACCCTCAGCATATGATTGAGATGATCCCTATAGAATTTCTTTGCCATTCCAGCTTTGGTTGTAATTAGCAAATCTTCAAAATAATGGAGCGTCTGACCTATTCTTTTGGATTTTATCTTGCCATCAGTACTACAGTCTCCATTTAACACTTCAGGAACCAAAACTGAAAGAAGATTAGCAGCCGCTGATCGTTTATCATCAAAATTATCTTCTTTTATCCATTCTTCAATAAGTTCTCTTTCTTGTTTTTTCCAAACGCCACACTGAAGAAGGTTCATGTCAAATACTATTGATTCTGCTGCAGCTGAAGGCAATTTGTTTTATCCTCTCTTTATAGGCTACATGAAAGGCTTATAAAATAACTTTGCATATTAGATTTACTCAAAGTTGAACTATTGAAGGGGACAAGTTGGGATCTCAAAGTAGAAAAACTGACAAAGGCGGAGCAGGTAGATCTGGAGGCGGCGGTGGCAGTGGCGGCGGAGGCGGCGGAGGGGATGAAGGAGAAAAAGGCAAGGATAGAAGAATAGACGATTATACTTATCAGAATGCTTTCAAAAAACTAGACAATGCTTTATTAACTAAGAATTTTGCCTATGCCGCAGAAATTGTCACCTCAATCAGTATCTCAAAGGAACGACCTTCTGACCTTGTTAATCTCATTTTGGCGGGTGTAAAGGCATTTTCTGAAGGCAAAGAAAATGCGTGGCAGCCTGAAGCCCGCAACCTTGCAGATGTAGGGATACGGTTTGCTCAGGAAAAAACTGGTCATGAACTAACAAATCAACGCCGGGAACTCTTTGGCAATGTAATCATAAACAATTTGAAAAGAATCGCAGAGTCAAAGGGGAGGAAGTCACCATGATAGATGCTAGGGACCTACGGGACTTCCTCAAAGGTATTTTCAAGGACGCAATACTCAGTATTGCGAAAGAGCATCTATCCGGCTCAAAGGCTTACATAACAGGTGAAAACGAAGCGGACTATAGGCCAAAAGATGAACTAAGATTGATTCAATCTCGTGTAGAAAGTAAAGCGGAAGAAATGGCAACTGATTTTCTTGACGAAATTGAAGCAAGAGGAATAATGAGTGCCAGTGACTATGTTAGTAAGCAGCAAACAGTTAAAGACACAGTCGAAAGCTATCAAAACAAGTTCATTAAATGGCTTCGGTCACAATGATAAAGAGCGAAGAACTTCTCTCTCGTTATAATCTACAAAATGGACCTCCAAGATTGAGGGTCATTAATTCGGAAACCAGACATTTTGAACTTGCGACAGAACAAACATGTTTAGAATTTGAAAAATTAATGCTTTCAATGCATCTTCTAGAGAAGTATGCGTATGAAGACAGACAACTGTACTTTGAAACGAACTTGAAAAATGAAATGGAACAAATAGGGGAAGAAGTTGAGAGCCTCTACAGTTTCCTAACCTCCCAAAGACTATCAATCAAATTTGTACAACGAGAGCAAGAAAGGCAATTAGTTCAGAAACGTCTACAAGGAGCCAACCAAACTGCTAACGATGGAGCTCCTTGCTTGTTTTCTGGGGGACTTGACAGCGCCACTGGAGCAGTGTCGCTTATGAAAGACAAACGTGACCCTACCTTGTGCCACACTGCGACAAGTAAAATAACAATGGGGAAAGTTATTGCGTTACACGTAATGACCCCATACAGCCATTTACCCTTAGTTATAACCGACATGAGAACCGAAGCAGCCGACTCGACTTCGGGAAAGACGCGAGGACTCCTTTTTCTTTCAAATGCAATGGTACTTGCTTCATCGTTAGGTCGAACTGAGGTTTTTATTCCTGAAAACGGTCCCCTAATGATTAACCCCGCAGTTTCTCAACTCGCGGAACCTACGAAAAATGCACATCCATATCTTCTTACAACAATCGAAAAAATTTTTAATATTACTACCAACTCAAGCCTAAAAATTAATGCAATATTTAAAGACAAAACAAAAGCAGAAGCTATTGCCCCTGCATTAGACAAAAGGATAACAGATCATACTTGGTCATGTTTCAGGATTCAAGGTCAATCTCATATGTGCGGACTTTGTTACGCTTGTTTAGTTAGGCGCCTTTCATTACTTGCTGTTGGTTACGAAGAGCCAGCTGATGCCTATGACTACAACCCATTTGCTTTGGACCGATCAAAGGTAAAAGGGGTTGCATTGAAAGACTTAGACATTTTACATGATAGCATATTTTTCTTTGAAAAATTGTTCAAGAAGGAAAACATAACTGAAATTGACCTAACAAGAATGCCCAATGGGTTTTTTAAAGACCTATCGGGTTTGTTATATAGGTTTTCGCTAGACATGTTTTTGGGCATAAAAAAGCTTCTGCAAAGTTCAAGTCATATAAGCACGCTTGGCAGATTTGCCATCAACGTAATGGAAGATTTACCAGATTCTTATTTATCTGAACGAGAGGAACAATTGAAAACTTTAAGAGACAGCAACTAAAAGTAGTTTTCAAGGTTTTTTGACAAAGGTTCGCTTTCTGAGATTTCTACTTTCGTCCAGGTTGAAACATAGTTATTATCTTTTAACGAAATTGGCTTTCTTAACGGAGTGACATTACTTAGGCGCCAAACGTACATCTTCCAACTTTTGTCAGATATAGAACTTAGAATATCTTTAATTGGTTCTCCAAGAGGCTCGGATGCTACCTTGATTCTATGTTTATGCATGCAAACTGCCCTCTCACCATCCAAGGCATTCTTTAGTGCTTCCCCCGTAACTCTGAAGGAATCCTCTAAGATGGCTGTTGCCAATACAAATCCTCTCGGAAAAGATTTGGAGATATGATTCAAATGATTTGACCCAGTCTTAAAAGGTGGCCCCTTACCAGATGCAATACAGATTAACCCACGTTTTTTGCAGTCATAACCTCTGAACTCCCATTTTTTCAGCCCATACGCTATTAACGAAGCAAAAGGCTGCCGAACTATAAGGCAATCCAGCTTTCTGTTCATTTTTAACCTTAGGAGAAAACTGTTGGCTGGATTTAAGGTGATTGGATTTTTTTACTTAGGATGATGCTGCTGAGGTTTTGAGGATTGATTTGCCGAATTTCTATTGATATGAAATATTCTTTAAAATATCCAAGAATAAGAAACAAGAAAATCAAAAGGTTGGGTGCTGGTTGTTTAGGTCATGCGTTGTACGAGTTTGTTTATGGCTTCGCCGCGGTAGCCTGCTTCGCCGCCCGCACGGAAACTCTTCTTCGTCTTCCCGTGGAACCCCTTCTTCGGCGGATGCAACCGGAAAACTTTCTGCACACCCTCCAGCTTCCAATGCTCAACTTTGCAGTTTACAATAGCGTCGGCAAGGTCGTCAAGTGACTTGTACCCGATTTTCTGCGCGTACTCCTCAGTCATGGCTTTGCCGCCTGCAAGTTTGCCGCGTTCCTTAAGCATACGCGCCACCGTTTCTTTCGTGGCTTCGCCCCACGTAACGTAACTCTGCGCGCGCTGCAGCATACCCAGAAACGCAGGTCTACTGTCAATGAGTACGGCGTGGTTGCTGTGAGTCAAATGAAGCATCGCTGAGGTTTCTTTGGCTTCCCGTTGCGCACTGATTTCGCCGCGCACCTTAACCGCGACGAGACATTTCAAAGTTACAGTTTTCTGCTCCGCCACTTTACCTCACCCAATCCGCCGGAGTAATCAAATTATACGTCTTTCTAAGCGCATCAAACGTAGCACACGCAAACGACGGCACAGTCCTAGTAGACCCATAAGTCCGCGACCACAAATCTTTAACCCCAGCCAAACCCAAAATGGTTTTAGCCACTTCGCTGGCAACCAGACCTAAGCCTCTCGGACCAGGAACCATAACCACGCGAACGCTGCCACATTTACCTTCAACCTGAAACGGCACCGAATGACCTCTGCCGCAGCCGCACTCCCAACTACCGCAGCCCCGCTTAATCGGAACAATATTCAACCTTGCATCCGCAGCAGCTTTCTCTATAGCATTCCGCACTTGAGTGGCTTTTCCACCGCCCAAGCCCAAGTAGCCATCCCTGTTGCCCACGCAGACAATAGCCTTGAAACGGCTTTTCTCGCCTGCGTCAGACTGCTTCTGAACCAAATTAATGTTTATAACTTCCTCTTGAAGGTCAGGAAGCAACGCGTCAACTATCTGGGACTCAGAAATTTTCAAGCCACTCAGGAAAACTTCGTCAATAGAAGTTATCTTTCCCTCTTGAATCATCTTACCCAAACGGGTCTTAGGAACCCACTCTTCCAAGTTCACTTTTGGACGTTCTCTCTGTTCTCTTTGTCTACTCATGCCTTTTCCCCACCAGATTCTGCATCAGTTTTAGCGCCAGTTTTGCCGCTGCCCTTGGCTTTAGCGCGTGCTTTTTTAACCTCAGCTTTGTCACCTTCCGCTTTAGCTGGCTCAGCGGGCTTAACTTTCTTAGCGGGCTTAGCTGCTTTAGCGGGCTTAGCCTCAGGCTTAGCCTTCTTAGCCACGGCTTTCTTAGCCTCAGCCTTACTCTCTTTCTTTGCCTCAACCTTAGCCTCAACCTTAACTTCCCGCTTAACTGCGATGCCAAACGCGACGAGAATATCATACTTAACCTCCGCGAAATGCTCAGGAAGCTTCTCAGGAGCAACCCCTGCCGCCACGTACTTCGAAAACTTCGGAGCGTAACCTTCCGGCGCACCCAAACTCTTCGCGTACTTCACGATGTGCTTCCCCTCAGTTCGTTCTTTAACGATTTTCTTCTCGTCATGAGGAACAACAACGCCAGCATCCAAAACCCCGCTTAAAGTAGCGAAAACCTTAGAACCCTTCGTAGGCGCAACCAAACCAATATCCAAAATTGCCTCAGTCACGCCTTTAGCTTTCGCTTTCAGCCCGCAGAGAAGACCCGTAAGATAAGCCGCTGGAATATTACCCGTCGGAGCTTTCCAACCGTACTTCTTCTGCAGCTCCCGGCTGTGCGCCGACGCTAAGACCTCGTCGCCATGCGGCTTAGCCACAATTATCTGAGCCACAGTGTTCTTCAACGAACTGCGAGCCACAAGCCGCGGCTTCCCAGAAACCACCATCGCCTTCCTAGCGTGGTAATCGGTCTTGCGCTCTCTGCGTCTGCGTAACGGAACGCGGTAACGTGAACCATGCGCCATTAACGTTTCCTCCACATGTCATGAGCCTTCAAGTAACGCTCCATGTCAGCAAGGGACGTGAATCTTCCGCTGCCAGCAATCATGTACAACTGCCTGTAATTAGCCTCAGTGATAACCCTGCTGGCTTTCAACTCGCGAAGCTTCTTTCTGAGGGAACGAATCTTGATCATCCAAGCTTCTTTCTTAGAGATCGTCGCATGCGGAGTTCCACTCTTGCTGCCTGGACCCTTGCGTCGTCCTTTCCGTTTCTTCGCTTGGATTACTTTTGCGCGACCGCGACTTACGCCTTGCACAGGCAATGACGCGATGACTCTTTCATGAACCAACTTTCGGACATCTTCACGCGTAATGGCAGACTCAACATCTTCCATCCGCTGAGGATCAATCCAAACGCGGTTCCGCCCAACTTTCATTATTTGAGACGCTAAACGCCTCTGGTTCGTAAGGTTAGTCACTGTTTTTCAGCTCCTTGCTTGGTTTTCTTCTGCGCCTTTTTCGGTTTCTCTTCTTTCTTCTCCTTCTTTTCTGGCACCTTCTGCTTTTCTGCCGCCTTCTCTTTTGCTTCCGTTGGCTTCGCTTCTTCCTTCGCCTCTTCTTCCTTAGCTGGCTCCTTAACTTCTTTGAAGTTCAGAATAACCAAGTTAAGCTTCTTAGCTTCAGCAATAATCTGCATCCGGTTCTTCTTGCCAACCCTGTGCGCAATCCGGACCGCCTGAGTTTCACCGTTAACCTTCGCCACTTCTTCAACATTATGCACTAAAGCTTCCTCGTAACCAGACGGATGCAGCCCGCGGGCGATTTTGGGACCCCTATAGCCCACACTGGGACCAGGCGGCCACCCCTTAATTTTCCGACGAATCTTGTTGTCCAATCCGCGAGGTCTACGCCAGCTTACACTGAACTTGTCGTATCGCCAGCTCTCTGGCCTGACAAAAGCAGGCTTGCTCTTTTTGGCGCGTCTCCTCACTTTCAACGCGTTCTGCATTGCTGACTCTTTTCTTTCAGTCATTAATCCATTCCCTCGTTTCGTTCATACACGTATATGCCGTCCAAGAAGACACGAGGATCCTTCTTCGTGACTCTAGTAACCATTTCAATATTCGCCGCTGTCTGACTCACATCTTCCAGCTTTGCGCCTTGAACGATTATGTCCTCAGCTTCAATCTTGACTTTAACATCGCCCAGTATCTTTGCTGCCCGCGCTCTCCTCTCACCAGTAAAGTTCTCAATCAAAAGCGATTTGCCCTGAACCTTAACCGTGAT
>CAYGVV010000070.1:0-8604 GCA_964353395.1 uncultured Candidatus Bathyarchaeia archaeon
GGGGATCAAGCAGACACTTTCAAAAGGCCTTAAAGGTTTCGGAAAAGTTCGCATCCAAGTAAGTCACGGTTCGATAATTACTTACTCAGCCCTGCTCCTGATATTGTTCATTGCGTTCACCGTGCGCGTTCTACCTATCCGCTGGGAAATCCCCTCAGGCACTCTGCGCCTTAACGAATTTGACCCGTACTACCAGTATGAAATCACTAATCACATGATAAACAATGGTTTGTTATCACCCTATTTGGAGAACAATGGTGCTGGCTGGACAAACTACCAGCAGTGGTACCCAGGAGGGCTGAACTTAGGCGGGTCTCTGCCTTCACTGCCCTTGACGACTGCAATATTATATGACATCGTGGCAGCGCTAGGTGGGGGTATCGATGTTATGTCTTTCTGCTCTCTTATGGCGCCAGTACTGGGTATGCTTGCAGTTCTCGTAATTTACTTCATCGGCAAAGATTTTGGCGGAAAATCTGCGGGGTTGCTTTCAGCGCTTATTCTGGCTTTGATGCCCTCCTACATTCAAAGGTCCTCTCTGGGCTTCTTTGACACAGAAACCGTAGGTGTGCTTGCTCTCTTGCTATTCATCTATCTGTTTCTGAGAGCGATTGACCAGAACAGGTCATTCCGTTCCATGGTACTATACTCTTTAGGCGCAGCAGGCGCGTTAGCCTATTTCAGCGCTGGTTGGGGAGCAGCCTATTTCCTGATAGGTTTGGCTGCGCTATTTGTCTTTATCTTGGTCCTAATGAAAAGATACAGCCAGCGCCTCCTGCTCTCTTACAGCATAACTTTCGGCTTGGGACTTTTCATTGCCATAGGTGTACCTGCTCTTACGCCTCACTACCTGACAACAGGTGTCGTATTACCCGTTGCAGGTGTATTTGTCCTACTTTGCATCGCGGAGCTCTTACGGGCTAATATAACGGTGAGAACCAAGACTATGCTCGCAGTTGCCTTTCTCATAGTCTTAGTTGGCGGTTTCGTTTTCGTATGGCGTTTCGGCGACTTAACAAGCATCGCAGGGAAGTTTACCTCAGTGCTAGACCCGTTCACCCGTTCAGCCCAGCCTCTCATAGAATCAGTGGCTGAGCACAGAATTTCATCATGGGGTTCCATTTACTACGAGCTAGGCATAGGGATACTGTTTTTCCTGCTGGGCATGTACTTCACACTGAAAAATCCGACTAACCGAAACGTGTTCCTGCTGCTTTTCGGCTTGACAACTCTGTACTTCGCTAGCTCCATGGTGCGTCTACTCATCTTGCTGGCTCCAGCTTTTGCCCTGTTGGCATCGGTTGGAGTTCTCGGCATGCTGAAGCCGTTCTACACTTTGCTGGGAGAAACGGGGTCGCAGGTTGCTAAAAAATCTAAGCGTAGTCTACAAAAAGTGGGCAGAGAATACAGTGCAGTCGCTATTCTCATAGTCTTCCTTCTGTTGGTGTCTGTCTTCGTGTTTAATCCTTGGACTGGCGGAGAACCCCGAATGTATAGCGCAGCGTACGGGCCGATAACTGTTACAGCGGCAAGTCTCCCCATAACGCCTAACCAACCAGTACCGCAATGGATAGACATGCTGAGTTGGACAAAGACTAATCTTCCAGGCACCACAGTTGTAAGTGCTTGGTGGGACTACGGATACTGGCTGACTCTCCTTGGAAACGTCACTTCGCTAGCGGACAACGCAACCATAAACGCTACACAGATAGAAAACATTGGCTACAGTCTCATGGCCAATGAGACCCAATCACTCAAGATGCTGACAACCTACAACGCATCCTACGTGCTCGTGTTCGTAACGCTTCGAATATATCAATCAAGCGACGGATCGTACTACGTTGGCTACGGCAATTTCGGCGACGAAGGAAAATGGGTGTGGATGGCAGATATTTCAGGTCACGCACGCGACAGATACATCAAAGAAGGCTTCATGACTGCAGACTACCAATGGACAAGCAAAACAGCTTTCGGTTACAATGAGACGAGTGGCGCGGTCGAATGGAACGATATGGGCACAAATTCAACGATATATAAGATGATGGGTTGGGCCAAGCAAAGGTGGGCAACCAAATGGGGCATAAATCCAGATGTGGCAGGCACGCAGCCAACTTACTTCACTGAAGCATACTTTGCAGGCTTAGAATTAGACCCAACCACGGCGGTACAACAGTATAATACTCTCATACCGATGGTGTGCCTGTACAAGATCAACTGGGATGCATACTACAACGCAACATCCACAACGGCACCCTAAGATGTGACAGTCGCGTGTTTCCCAGAGTCCCTGACCAACACAAACCGGGCAAACCATTAGTTCCCAACGGGTTGGGCGTTATATACGTCCTATTCTCAACCGTCTATCTTTTCTTAATGTATTTTATAGGCGTCGACAAAACAGCGTTGAGTGTTACTTCAGCGGCTTCTGCGTCCCTAACTCTGGCTGTGTGCGTGCTGTTCGGAGGATTCATGGGTTTGCTGGACGACTGGATTGATCTAAAGTGGCGCTACAAAGCCTTCATGCCTCTCATCGCAGCGTTGCCGCTTATCTACTTTGCATTAACAAATCCTTCCACGCGAACATCGATATCTCTACCTTTGTTGGGCACAATCCAGTTCGGAAATGTGTACTACGCCCTGATAATTCCGATAATCGTGATGATAGTAACCAACACCATAAATCAACTCGGCGGCTTAAACGGGTTAGAAACAATCTGCCCAGCGATTATCCTTCTAGGATTAACCGCAATATCCCCACAGGCATTACAACTGCTTATGATTGGACCCTTGGTTATGTGGCTCATATTAGCAGCCTTCAATGTTCAAGGCAAAATCTTTGTAGGCAACACAGGTTCTTTCGCCATCGGCTTAACTGTGGCCTCATTTGCCGTACTCGCTGACCTCAAAGTCAGCCTCTTGATTTCAATTTTGCCGTACATTCTCAACTCCGCCTTTATCCTGCTCACAGTATTCTTTGTGCGGAAGAAGGCAAGCGTCAGGTTTGAAGACGGAAAACTCGTTTCTGACCATAGACGGAGTCTGCTCACGCTCATAACTTACCACAGACCGCTAACTGAACACAAAGCAGTAGCCATAATCTCGCTGATCGTTGCAGTTTTCACGGTGCTAGCGGTCCTCAGCGTGATTGTTTAACGTTGCTTCTTGAACGCTGTGGCTGTGTAAGCCTCAATAAGTTTTAATATGCCCAGCATGTGCATTGTCATTGTCGGCGGGTAAGTGGACCTCCACCCGTTCCGCCGCAAAATAAACCCCGGTGTAGGAGGTGTAAAAGTGAAATTCGATAGTAGAGACTTGGCTTTAACCGCTGTCTTCGCGGCACTATACGCTGTGATAAACGTTGTTCAATCAGTTACAATTGGGAATCCAACAATTTACGGTCCAATACAGTTGCGAATCGCTGACGCCTTGATTCCATTGGCAGCATTGTTCGGTTGGCCCATAGTTGGCGGAGTCACTATTGGATGCTTTATAACTAATGCTTGCTACTTCGTCAGCCCCACGGACGTGGTTTTCGGTTCAATAGCCAATCTATTCGCAGCTTGCTTTATCTTGTTCCTGAGGAAACGCCGTTTGCTAGCCTGCGTTGTGGGTGCTTTGCCTATTGGGCTAATCGTGGGCGGTTATCTTTGGCTGTTCTTTCCGCCGCCAATAATCTTCACTTTGCCAGTGTGGCTTGCCAGCATAGTCAGCATTACTGTTAGCAGTTTAGTGGCTGTAGCCGTCGTAGGGTACATTCTGCTTTCAGTACTTAGCCGTCCAAACATTGTCGGGCCGTTGAAGTCTCGCGGACTCAAAGTCGTGGACCAAAAGTGACTACGCCAAGAACCTTTCAAGCTTCGTTAACCCGATGATTTCGTCGAAGCTCAAGCCCAACGCGTCCAAAACCTGGTCAAACGTAGAGTGCAAGTACGCAACGTACTTGTCCGCGTCCACCTCATTTTTTGTCGCCAACTCCACAGGCTTCACATGCGGCTCCCGAGTGGTTTTGACGAAGCGTATGAGGTCGCCAGCTCTCAGTTCCACTCCGCTTTTCTGCAGGATTTTTGCGGCTTTAACGTGCTGCGGCGTCGTCTTCGTGTAGCGCTCAAGCTCTTCGCCTAGCACAACGCTGAAAGCCAATTCGTTCATATCTTGCCATTCTCTGCGTTTCAGTCGCAGGTACCGGTCGCGGACGATGTCGGCGATGTCTTTTTTCGCTTTCTCGAACTCTGCAGGGTTCTTGACCTGCGCAAGTCGCTCTTTCATCTGGTTAAACGCGTTCTTGATGAAGATTGGAATGTGTTTTTTCTTGCCTGTTAACCCTTTAACGTCCACGGAGCCGTCTTCGAGGACGCCGAGGTAGTTTTTCTTGCGGCTGCTGAAAACGGCGTACCGGTAAACTTTGTCCACGTCGATGCTCATCTTCAGTTCGTGTTCTGTCCAGTGGGCTAACTCTTCCGTCTGCTCCTTCGAAGGGTTTTTGAGGAAGAGGCTGTCAGTGTCGCCGTACACGACTTGTATGTTTAATTCTTCAGCTCTGCCAAGTATTTTTGTGATTGAGTGCCTGCCGATGGCTGCTGTGGCTTCAGCCACTGGGGGACAGTACAGATCGAAGCTTTCAGCGCCGAACACGCCGTAGCTAGCGTTCAAGATGACTTTTAGTGCTCCTTGGGTGACGTTGTACCAGTTTCTCTGCTCGGGGGGCAGGGTTTTGTCTTTGGATCTGGACTTGTACCATGATACGCGCAGGTCTCGGAGCGAGCCGATGAGGAGGCTTTCCATGGCGCGTTTTTTGGTGCAGACCCAGTGGGGTGTCCCCGGTATCACGTTGCTTCTGCATTCTGGGTGCGAGCACAGGATTGACTGGTAGCCGAGGTTCCAAACCTTAATGATTGACGGGTACAGGCTGGGGAAGTCCATGACTGCCACGTTGAAGTGTACGCCTGGAGTCGGTTCGACAACTATGGCACCTTGGTACTTTTTGCCTTTGATTATGGCTTTGGTTGCGGTTTTGCCTTTTAGGGCGAGTATGTCTTCCGCGTTTGGGATGAGCATGTTTTTGTGTCTGTGTTCGCGGTGCATGAAGTTCCTTATCCATCGAGACACGCCTTGGCGGCTTACGTCTTCCATGGGCATGCTGCTTATGCGTGCGAGGACAAGGATCAGCTTCATGGCTAACTCGTCTTCGAAGCTGGTTAGCTTAAAAGCAATTTCTGAATCGCGTAGGCAATACTCTGCCAGTTCCGTGTAGCTTAACTCGCCCAGAGTCTTTTCAAACTTTATTTTTCCCAGTCCGATAACTGCTTTGCCCACGTCGTCAAGTGTCACATCGCGGTAGCGGTTGTTGAAAGCGTAGATTTGGATGGACCTGTTGAAGAAGAACTTGTACAGGTCAATGTGTATGCCGTATCTTAGGAGGCAGGCGCGTCTGCCGACCTCTATTGGGATTTCATGTCTCGGAATGCCAAGGTTTAGCGCGCGGTGAGTCAGGTAGCGCAGGTCAAAATCGTCCCCGTTGAAAGTCAACACGAACGGATACTCCCACAAGATTTCGAAAAAAGCCCTGAGCAATTCCTCTTCAGTGTCAAAGTACTCAAGAACCACATCAGCGGGCACGTGAGCGTTTCCTTCTCGAACGCCCGCGCGCTTCAGAATTAGGACTTTTTTCTGTTCGTCGGAAGCGTACAGTGACACGCAGATCACGGGGTAAACTGCTTCTCGCGCGTCAGGCACTCTCGTGGATAACGGGGCGTAAACTTCTATGTCTATGGCTGCCCTGTGAAACTTCGGCGCAGGATACTCCATCAACCTCGCCCACTCCTCCACGTACTCAAGCTCTTCTGCCGTGGCGTCTTTGAAGATGCCCTTGATTTTGGTGATGGTTTTTTCTGCTTCAAGCAAAGTGCACGGTGCAAGACTGCCCTTTTTGACCTCGTAGATCATTCCGGGCAGGAACCGCGTGTCGTAGATGTAGGATTGATAATACTTTATCTTGGCTTCCCAGACCTTGATGTCCTCGGGCTTCACGGGCGTGTCTGAAACGTTTGGGTAGTCTTCTGGAATTATGTCGCGTATGCTGCCCTGCGGGCGACCACCAATTGCCAATGGGTCGTTGGCGACGATTTTTGTGACGGTGACTTTTCTGTCTTGGAGCGGGTCAAATTTGTCTGTGAGTTCGAATTTGTCGAAGCCTTCGTGGTGGGTTACTCTATCGAGTTTTTTCAGTTCATGCGGCGAAAGATTGGTTAGGCAGTAGGGCTTGTGCCCAGTGTTGTCGTACCAGAAGTAAAGTCTGCCTGATGTTGGCTCGTAGAGTTTGATGACAGCCTTTTTAGCGCGCCCATCGTAAGTTGCCGAGACAAAGTATGAAGGAGGCAGGTTTTCAGGCGCTTTCGGCGGGTAAACATGGCGTTTCTGCTCATGCTCCTTTTTCATGGGTTCTGCGGTTGGTGGTGGAGCTACCGCTTTCGGTTTCTCCGCTGGTTTGCTGGGTGCTTGGAACCATGCGTCTAGGCTTCTCGATTGTGACTGCGGCATTCTGCTTCTTGACCTTTGGTACTTGTATGAAACGTGTAGACTAAAAGGTTTAGTGGCGCAATTAGTGTTCTCTCTTGCCACGCTTTTGTCAGATATGTCGGAACCGTTAGCGAAAGCCCTTTGTGCCATCTCATATTCTTATTAGGCTCACCGCGCTGTTCACTACTGTGCAACTAAATTGTTGAAGGACGCTTGGACTCTCGCCATAGAAACCCTCAGCTGGATAGAAATGCAAAAACTCAGCGAACGCATGGCTCTCTCGAGAACCGTCAAGCAACTGGGCATAAACAACCCGGATGCTGTCCGCTTGGGTTATGGGCTTGTGGTTGAAACGGTCCGGCGCCGAAACCTCATAGACAAATTCGTCAACAGCCAACTGAAGCCGAAGACGATAAGCGAATTAACCATGGGCGTGCAGGCGTTCCTGCGGCTTTACGTTTACCAAACCCGCGTAGCCAAAAACTGGGGCAAAATTGATCTTGAAGAAGCAAAGCGCATCGCACAGTTAGGCAGGTCTATTCTTGGCTGGGAGACTCTGAGAGAAATTGAGCCAATATTGGGTTTCTTGCTTACGCGGGACCTGAAGCCAATTCTGGATGCCGCAAAGGACGAAGAGCGTGTGGCGCTTGAAACGTTCCACCCAACCTGGTTTGTTAAGTACTGTTTCGACCTTTTCGGTCGGAGCAAAGCCATAGCCTTTCTCGAAGGCAACTTGCACGCGCCGCAGACATGCATCAGACTAAACACTCTTCGGGCTTCGCAGGAAGAAATCTTGGAAAAACTTAAGGCTGAAGAAGTCACGCTGGAAAAGGCTGAACCGCTAAAACACACATACAAAGTCGTAAACTCAAAGCGTCCGTTGGCAAGGACAACCAGCTTCCAACAAGGCTTATTCTACATTCAGGACAAGGCGAGCTGTTTCGCCGCAGAAGCTGCTGACCCCGAACCCGACATGACTGTGCTAGATGTTTGTGCGGCTCCAGGCGCCAAAACCACCTATTTAGCTCAGCTAATGCAGAACCGCGGAACAATAGGCTCAATTGATTTTTCACCGCGCAGAATGAAAGTCTGGAAGCAAGAAGTTTACCGCATGGGCGTGACGATGGCGGAGCCTGTGATTGCGGACGCGTGCGTTTCACTGCCCTTCAACGTGGAAGCAGACGTGGTGGTTCTGGACCCGCCGTGCACGAGCACAGGCGTTTTTGCGAAGCTTCCCGCAGCCAAGTGGCGGCTCACGCCCAAGTCGATTGAGAAAATGACCGACATCCAGTGGCGAATGATTAACAACTGCGCTGAAAAAGTGAAGCAGGGCGGAGTCTTAGCATACTCTACGTGCAGCATCACAGTGGAAGAGAACGAGATGATTGTTGAACGCTTCTTGAAGCAGCACCCAGAATTCTCGCTGGCGGAGATAACGCCGAAGATGGGTCTACCGGGTTTGAGAGGCTTAGAGAAGTGCCAGAGGCTTTACCCACACTTGCACCACTGCAACGGCTTCTTCATCGCAAAACTCCGAAAAGAATGAGTGACCTGCTGGTTCCGTTTTGACTACTTCGTTTTGTCATATTTCTCAATGGGGGATGATAATTTTTTGGGGAAAATGTCAGTGGCTACGCAAATCTTAAAACCTCATAGTCCGATTTAGAATCAGATTCTAGCTTACACTAAACGGGGGAAGGGAGATGGTAGGCTAAATGAAATCCAAAGGCAGACGCCTGTTTCTGTTTTTCCTTTTGGAACTAATAGCTTTGTGCCTCATAGCGTCGTATCGTATCATCAATCTTGAATCCGCCATCACGCTGTTTATTTTCAACTTTCTGTTTGCGTCGCTGACTTTTCAGTTGAACGGGACGATGCCGAGAAAACTTGGCATGTTAGCGCTGGGCAACGTTGTAGGCTTTTTCTGGAACTGCATCTTCTATTATTTTGCCCTAGCAGGAGCTATGTACTTCGGTAAGTCATTCGATGCGTTTTACACAGTTATTTACCCTCTTCTAAACCTCATGTGGATCGTGCCGTATCCCCGTATTTTTGGACGTATCCACTATATTTTTCAGGCTTCCAAAC
>CAYGVV010000071.1:0-8577 GCA_964353395.1 uncultured Candidatus Bathyarchaeia archaeon
TGGAGAATCCGTTCGAGAGTATGTGGTTGCTGTTGCCGTCATATTCCAAGATGCTTTTCGTCTTAACGAAACTGATGCCGCCGTAAACCTCGTCAGATAAGATCGTGACGCCCTTATCGTTGGCTATTTCAACTATGCCGTCGAGAACATCGGCATCCATGGCTTTGCTGGTTGGATTGTTCGGGTTGTTCAGTATTATCATTCGCGTTTCTCTGTCGATAAGATCTTCCAACTTGTCCAAGTCAACGCGCCAGTTGTCCTCCAGCTCTGTTTTCAACAGTTTAGTCTTGGCGCCTAGACTCTGAGCTATCAACTCGTATGCTGTCCAGTATGGTGTGGGAATGATAACGTTTCCTCCGCCCTTCAACAGCAAGAACATGGTGGCGAAAACACCCCACTTCGAGCCAGGCGTAATCACCACGTTATCCGCTGAGACGCCATGTATTTCAGCGAGTTTCTCTCGGAGTTTTTTCTCGCCGTAAGAAGAAGAATACTTCGTTTTACCCTGCTTCATTGCTGCGTAGGCTGCTTCAACTATCTCAATAGGCGTTTCGAGGTCTGGGTCACCTATGTTTAGACGAATTATTTTCTTTCCTTCACTTTCAAGTTTCAGGGCTTTCTCGTTTATCTCGTACAGCATTTCTGCCAACTCTCATTCGCATTTTTCTTTTAGCTCTTGAACGGAACTGCACATATTAACTATTTCGCGATACACGGATTCCATTTGATGGGGATCGAGAGCCAATTTTGCCGCTTTCTGTTTGACGCGCTGGTAAACTTCGTTCTCTCTGGGAACATCTCTTGTAGGCAATCCCTGGTCTTTCTTAGCGGAACCTATAGCCTTGCATATTTTGACTCTTTCACTAAGAGCCTGCATGATCTGATCGTCTATTTCGTCGATTCTTTTTCGCAGTTGCTTTATGTCTCCCATCATTTTTGCTCCTTCAGGACTTTCGGGATGAAACCAGCGCGAACCATATGATCTGCAAGCGTTATTGCCACAGCCGCTTCAATGGCAGGCACTGCTTTTGGCACCACGCAGGGATCATGTCTGCCGCCAACTTTTATCTTGGCGTCCTCCATCTTGGACATGTTGACAGTTTGCTGCTCTTTCGCGATGGACGGCGTAGGCTTCACAGCAACTCTAATTATGATGGGCATGCCGGAAGATATTCCGCCTAAAACGCCGCCTGCAAGGTTCGTAACGGTTGTCACTTTGCCTTTTTGAATTTGGAAGGCGTCGTTGTTCTCGGATCCTTTTAACTCAGCGGCTTCGAAGCCAGCGCCGAATTCTACGCCCTTCACTGCGGGAACTGTGAACAAAGCTTTAGCTAAGTCAGAGTCCAAGGCATCAAACAGTGGCTCACCCACGCCTGCTGGAACGTTCAGGGCAATGCACCCGATTATGCCGCCTAAACTGTCGCCTTCCTTTCGTGCATTCACAATTGCCTCTTCCATCTTCTCTGCGCAGGCTAAATCGGGGCACCTGACAGCTGTTTCGTACCTGTGATTTCGGATTTCCCCGAAGCTCAGGGATTTGCCCATTTTCACTTTGCCGATGGCTTGGGTGTAAGCCAACACTTCAACGTCAAAGCGGCTTAGCAGTTTCTTGGCTACGGCGCCAGCCATTATCAAAGCCACCGTGACTCTTCCCGAGAATCGCCCACCGCCACGGTAATCGTTGAAGCCTCCGTACTTTACGCGTGCGGTGTAATCGGCGTGGGCTGGTCTGGGTAAGTCCTTGATGGCTTCGTAGTCGCTGGACCTTGTTTCCTTGTTTTCCACGGTCATGCAGATTGGTGCGCCTGTGGTGAAGCCGTTGAAGATTCCCGAAACAATTTCCACGGTGTCTTTTTCGACTCTTCCGGAAACAATCTCAGGCCGCTGCAAGGGGATTCTTCGGTCCAGTTCTGCCTGAACGTCAGCTTCCGACAGCGGAAGCCCAGCTGGGCAACCGTCAACGACTACGCCTACGCGTTTACCGTGGCTTTCCCCGAAAGAGGTGACCACGAATTCTTTACCTATCGAGTTCCCCGCCAATCATGTCAACTCCTAACAAGCGTAAATCACTGAAGAAGTGTGGATAAGACTTTCTCACGCACTCAGCATCCTGAATCCTTGTTTCGCCCGTGGCGCCTAACGCTGCAACAGCGCATGCCATGGCAATCCTGTGGTCACTGTGCGAGTCTATGAGTGCCCCATGCAATTGGCAGTGACCTTTCACGGTTAAGCTGCTCTCATCCATAGTTATGTCCGCGCCCATCTTGCTTAATTCGGTGTAGAGTGAGGTTAACCTGTCTGACTCCTTCAGCCTAAGCCTTTCAGCATCGTGAATTTTGGATGTGCCTTTCGCGTAGCAGGCGAGCACAGCGCATGCTGGAACAAGGTCAGGAATGTCCCGTGCGTCCACGTCTACTGCGTCAATCAAGCCGCCGCTGCCGTCTATCTCAATCTGGTTTTCGCAAACTTTCCCGTTTACGCCCATCTGCTTGAGAATGCGCAGGATGGCTTTGTCTCCCTGTATGGTTCCGTACTCAAGATTTTTCACTGTAACTTCCGAGTTGGTGATGGCTGCCGCGGCTAAGAGGAATGCGGCGGACGAGAAATCGCCGGGCACTTTGCTGTCGATTGGCTGGTACGTTTGATTTGCTGTTATTTTCAAACGGTTGAAATCCTCGGAAATGGTCACTTTGATGCCATGATTGGAGAGAACGTTTTCGGTCATTAGAACATAACTCTTAGACTCGAGCAGCGTGGTGAGAGTCAACTGTGTATCCGTCTTCGCCAATGGACACGCGAACATTAGTCCTGAGACAAACTGGCTGCTTACGTCACCAGGCATAGATGCTTTGCCGCCTTGTATGCCTCCGCCTTCGACTCGAACGGACGCTTTGCCGCCTACGTTTTGGAGGCTCGCCTCGGCGCCTAATTGTTTGAGGCTTTCAAGCAGAGGCTCAACTGGTCTCTGTGATAAGCCGCTACCCAGAACAAACACTGAGGGCGTCGGCGCTAGGGCGGCTATGGGAATCATGAATCTGAGGGTTGCTCCGGACTCGCCGCAGTCTATAGGCTTCTTCGCGCCTTTAATTGGTGTGGCGCCTTCAACTGTCCAGTAGTCTCCTTCTCCGTTTACTTTTGCGCCTAACGCCGTGACCGCACGTAGCGTAGCCTCAGTGTCCTCGGAAAGCAGAGGATTTGACATTTTAGAAGTGCCTTGTGAAAGTGCCGCGGCTATCAGCATCCGTTGCGTGTAAGCCTTAGACGGGGGAGCGCAAACTTCTCCCTTCAGCCTTTCCGTTCTTTTGACTATTACATCAGTCAATGGTTAAGTCACGACCTTGGCTTTTTCATGGTTCAATCGTGCCTGAATAACTTCGCCTCCATGACGTTGCAGCGCCGCTTTCACTCGGTCGATTTTGTCGTCGGAAACCACAGCCGTCACGGCAGGTCCCTTGCCGCACAGTCCAGCAGCTACTGCGCCCGCGTTTAAGGCATCCACGGCTACTGAAGAGTCGTAACCTAACGTGGAAGAGTAAATGATGCCGTTGAGCGACAAAGCAGTCCAAAAGTTACCTTTAAGCGCCTCATTGTAAGCAATCTTGACAAGCGGCGCCACTGTTCTGAGCCTAGCGACATCTAAATCGCCAGTGTAAGCTTTCTTGGAAGGAACATGAAACAGAACAGTTAAGCTTTCAGGCAACGTAGAGCGTTTGACTATTTTTCTTTTTAGGTTATCGGTGACTACGACCCCGCCGAAGTAGGAGGCACATGCGTCATCGAAAGCTCCAGTTATCGTAACCTTAGCGTCGAAGGCAGCGTCTACGCCGAGGCTAACCACAGACAAGTCATCCAGTGATTTACCCAATGCTGCCACCGTTGCCAGCGCCACCGCGTTTGCTGCCACGCTGCTGCTTTTCAATCCTCGGGCGATGGGTATGTTGGACCAGGTTTTCACTTTGGCGCCGAATTGCTTGTCAACTTTGAAATGCTGGAAGACCCGCACCACTGTTCGCTCAACCAAAACCGTGCTTTCGGCTGGGTCAGAAGTGATTTCCTTGATTATTTGGGGTTCATCTGTTAGTTTGACTTCAGCTTTCGTCCATAAGTCCACGCCGAAAGCAGCGCCTTTGCCTGTAGCTATGGCGTTTATTATTGTGGCTGCGCCATGAGCTATAGCCTCAGCGTTTCCCAGCGTCAATTTTTTTCACCGTTGTTTAAAGCTCATTTAGCACTGCCTTCCTCATAACTTTGACGGGTGCTGCACAGCCCGTCCAGATTTCGAACGATGTTGCGCCTTGGTAAATGAGCATTTCGACGCCGCTGATAACTCGGGCGCCAGCTGCCTTGGCGTCTTTCGCCAGCTTTGTCTCTGTCGGGTTGTAGACTATGTCCATCACCGTTAAGTCAGGTTTCAGCCATTGAGGCGCCACCAAACTCTGCCCAACATGAGGGTGCATGCCCACGGAGGTTGCGTTAATGAGTATGTCCGCGTCCTGCATGTTCTTCTGGATGGCGCGTGGTGTAAGTGTTTCGCCTGTGACTTTCTTGCCGAGTTCGCTGCTTAATGCTTCGGTTAGCGCCTTGGTTTTTTCAGGAGTCCTGTTCAGAAGGACCAGCTCTTCCACTTCTTTGGCAAGAGCGAAGGCTATGGCTTTTGCTGCACCGCCTGCTCCGAGCAAGAGAAGCTTTTTCCCGCGGGGGTTCACGCCGTTCTCTTGAAGCGCGTTTAGGGCGCCTGCGCCGTCAGTGCTGAAACCGCGGAGTCTACCGTCCTCATTGAGGATGGTGTTGACTGAGCCAAGGAACTTCGCCGTCTCATCAACCTCATCCAAATAATCGATAACCGCGGTCTTGTGGGGCATGGTCACGTTTAACCCGTGGATTCCTAAGCCTCGCATGCCGCGTATAGCGTTCTCCACTTCGGTGGCTTTCACTTTGAAAGCCAAGAAGACATAGTCAAGCTTGAGGTGCTCAAACGCTGCATTGTGCATCGCAGGACTCAGCGTGTGCTCTATTGGATTGCCTATGACGCCGCACACTCGCGTTTTTCCCGAAATCCTCATTTTAGCTTAAGCCCCAAGAGTTCGTAAGCACTTCGCATTTCCTGAACAGTCATCTGTCCAGGAGCTGTTTCTCTTCCCCGTTCAAGAGCCGCGAAAGTGAAGAAACCTCCGAATGCGGGTGACAGGAGTCTGGAAACCTTGCCGAGCCTGCCCATGCCAAAGCACACAATTTTTGTTTTGGCGCTGGCTGCTGAGGTGAATTGTAGCAGTGTAAGGTTGTCTTCCATGCGCTTGGCGGTTGTGACGATTTTGCACACGTCAGCTCCGCTGGAGATTCCCCTTTCAAGAATGTCGTTCAGTTCGGAGAGGCTTAAGGAGTTGTTGGAATTGGATTCGTGGAAGGACAATATGCACTTGGCGCCTCGCGCTTTTACTTCTTTGACAGCTTCTTTCAGTTTCTGGCTGGACAAATCCAAGTCCACGTAGTCAAAGCCGTTTTTCGCCGCGCTAAGCAAGGTCTGTTGTCGTTCCTTCTCGGTTCCCGAAGGCTTTTTGTTCGTGGCGATTTTTGGCGTTTTCCCGTGAGCCACCAAATCAGCCAATTCGCTGTAATTCTCAAGGCAATCTAGCCTGACTTCGATAAGGTCTGCGCTGGAGTCTTCTGCCTTCTCAATCAACCAGAGGGCTTCCGCGGTGGTTTGGGGAAGAATCGACACGCATATCCTTACGGTCAACGTTCTATCACCTTTTCTTCAGGCACGGATACGCCGAAGTGTCTGCCTCCTTTCGCAGCTAAGTGAGTTAAGACTTGGTCGCCTGCCTTCAGCTCCGTCACTGGCGTTGAACCTTTCGGTGTTACGAGTCGGATGGTTTCGGCGTTCTGAAGTACAGTTTTGATTTTTTTGCCTTCCACTTCGGCTTCTACCAAGATTAGGGGTCGGAACTCGGTTTTTGTTCGTCCCACGTTTGTTTTTCTCACTTTGCCTTCTCGGTTGACTATGATGACTTCGTCGCCTGCCTTCAGTTCTGACAGGTACCGTGTGTTCTGCAGGGAACCCAGAGTGTACATGGATAGTGAGCCTGCGTTGACTCTGAATGGTCGCGACTGCACGTAAGGATTCTCGTGCACTTCCGCTTCCACCAGAAACAGCCCAGCAGATTGGGAGCCGACTAGGATTCCTTCGCCTGGTTCCATCAGGTCGCAGGTGTCCACGCAGACTCGAGCGCCTGTGCTGATTTGTTGTACGGTGACGATTTTTGCGGGAGTTAACGCGATTTTAGGAGCTTGATTCTTGACGGCGGCTGCGGTTTTCTTGAGTTCTTCGGGGTCGTTGGTTTTGAGTAGGACGCCGTCGGTTCCAAGTTCCAGCGTTTCCAGTACCAGTCGGGCGTCTTCGGCGTTCTGGACTTCAGCGATTAGTTTGCTTTTGCCGCGTGTTTTGGCGATGAGGTTCTCCAGCGGAATGACGCGCCAGTCGAGACAGTTGATGATTAAGAAGTCGGTTGCAATTTCTGCGGCTGTGACGGCTGTGTTCTCGTCTTCTTTTCCTCTTATGGTTATTCTTACCGCGACTTTTTTCCCTTCACGCTTCAGCCTTGTGATGTCGGATTCATCGAAACTGCTGAGCACTTGTATGTCGGTTTTGTCGGAGAGCCTTTTTGCATGTGCCCCTTGCAATATGACATCGCCTGCTTCAGTGGCGAGTTTCAGCAGTTTTTCTTTTTCTGGAGCCGTATGGTTTACTTCGATCCAGAGTTCTTTCACCTGGATTCACCCAGAATTTTTAGAGCTTGCTCGACCGAGGCGCCTTTGTGAACGATAGCTGAAAGAGCCTTAACCATCAGAGCTGGTTTTTCATGTTGGAACACGTTTCGCCCAATAGAGAGTCCAGCGCTTCCCGCCTTCACTGATTCGAAAGTGGTCTGCAGGACTTCCTGCGCCGTTTTGGCTTTGGGACCTCCAGCGATTATTACGGGGGCAGGACAGCCTTCGACTACCGTTTTGAAGGTCTCTACGTCGCCCGTGTAGTTCGTCTTGATTATGTCCGCGCCAAGTTCCGCGCCTATTCTGGCAGCGTGGGCAACTGCGTCAGCAGCGTGTTCGTTTTGTATTTTTGGTCCTCGAGGGTACATCATGGCTAGCAGGGGCATGCCGTAGGCATCGCATTTGTCGGCAACTTTACCCAGCACCTTGAGCATTTTGTGTTCGTCTTCAGCGCCTACGTTCACGTGCACTGAAACCGCGTCGGCGCCGAGTCGGACAGCCTCTTGTACAGTGCAGACTTGGACTTTGTTGCCGCAGTTTGGTGTGAGATTCGATATGGCTGAAAGATGCACGATTAGCCCTGCGTTTCCTGCGTTGACGTGTTTGGCTATGCCCTTGTGCACTACGATAGCGTCCACTCCGCCCTTTAGCAGCTTATCAACTATTTCCTGCATGTTTTCTATTCCTTTAATTGGGCCGACGCTGACGCCGTGGTCCATCGGAACTATCACGGTGCGGTTGTCTTCTCTGAAGATTTTTGTTAATCGGCGTTTTTTGCCTTGTTCCATTAGTTCTCAATCCTTCCGTTTTGGCTATTTGTTTGTGTTTTTGGTGTGTTCATTTTAGTGGCTCCTTAAGGATTTTCTGATTAGCTGGAGCGCTTTTTCGCGTGCGTTCCAGTCTACAAAAAGAAGAATACTTGAGGTGATTGTGAGTATGCCAGCGATGTTGATGCCGTTGACTCTTAGCACTTCGCTGATTTTTCCAATTATGCCCTGAGTTTCTTCTAGGCCAACTCCGCGGATTTTCAGGAAGACAAGGTCTTTTTTGACTGCCATGGCTTTGGTTTCTGCGTTGTCAGTTACGGTCTTGTGGATGTCGTTGAAAAGGGCGTCAGTGTTTTTTTCCGCGGAGACGTAGAGGATTGCAGAGTTAGTGTTCATGGACATGCCCAGCAACTGTGAGTGTGATTTGGCTTTTGTAACCATGTCTTCTATGATTTTGGGGTTGTCCGAGACTTTGCGACCTACTATGGTTATTTCGGCTATGGGCGAAGGATGCGCTAACTCCACGTCCAGTTCAGTTGCTAAGGCTCCAGTGATCACGGTGCCCTCCTTTGTCAAGTCGCCGTGTGCGCTGTTGATTACTCGAACGTTTATGGACTGCGGTTTGTACTTCAAGGCTTTGCTGTGGATGAACTTGGCGCCTGAATCGGCTAAACCTACAAGGGTGTTCACGTCGATTTCCGACAGCCGCTTTGGATTGGCAACTACTTTTGGGTCGCCTGACATTATTCCTTCAGCGTCCGTGACCAACACGACTTCGTCAGCGTTCAGGGCTTCAGCTAGGATGAAGGCGGTGGTGTCGCTTCCGCCGCGCCCAAGAGTTGTGATTTTGCCCTCTGTGGTTCTACCGACGAAGCCTGCGATGACGGGCACTACGCCTTTTTCAACGATGGGAAGCACATGTTCTCTGACGCGTTTTTCGCATTCGTTGCGTAGCGGGTTTGCGTTGGAGAAGGACGCGTCGGTTATTATGGGCCAGTCTTCGTCCAGCGGGTCGAAGAAGCGGGATTCCACGCCGTTGGTT
>CAYGVV010000072.1:0-8560 GCA_964353395.1 uncultured Candidatus Bathyarchaeia archaeon
GCTATAGTCTTTTCCGAGCAACAGACCACTACACCCAGCAGCCAGCAGCAGAAACGCACACGCCGCACTTTTCAGCAGCAAACAGCAGCCAAAAAGACCCAATTTACAAGAAACCAACCCTTCCGCTAACCCATCGTTAACTAAACCAAAGAAAAGAACAGAAAGCCAATGGAAACCTGAAACCAAAGAAAGTAAAATGGAAAAGAAAGAAAGTGTGCTTATCTGCTTGATTGTGCTACGCGTTCTATTTCGTGTCTTTTCGCTATGCCTGCACTCTTGATGTCGTTGTTCGCTGCCAAAACTAACTCGTCAGCCACGCATTCTTCGATTGAACGCGGATTGTTAGCTGAAGCTGCCCTTGCGCCTTCCGTAATGTGGCGAATGGCAAGGTCAATTCTGCGTTGAGGAGCAACATCCACTGACAGGTGGTAAACGACTCCACCGTAGCTGATGCGCGTGGTATCCTCGCATGGCGAGCTGTTCTCCACTGCTTGGACCAAGATTTCAACGGGGTTTTTTCCCGTGCGCAAATTGATAATCTCAAAAGCCATTTTGACGATGTTTGCAGATTTGGCTTTTTTGCCCGTGTTCTTTCCCGGCCGCATAAGGTTGTTGATTAAGCGTTCAACTATGTTGACGTTGGCTTTGCGGAAGCGCTGGTGCTCGTGCCTGCCCATGCTGTGCGGCGCCACCATCGGCGTCAAATTCAAGTAACGCTGCAAGCCTAAGTCGTTGACTTTGATGTCTTTGAAGCTCCATTTTTGGAAAAGTTTGATTTCTTGCGGTTGCCCGGTTTGCGTTGCTGTTGTGCTCATGCTCATCACCTTGCAGGTTTCTGCTTGCGTCCGTAAACCAGCTCGTTCAGGCTTACGCCATTAACCATAATGACTTTCCAGCGTACACCAGGGATGTCGCCCATTGCTCCTCCACGTGTGCCGCCTATGCCTTCAACAACTACTTCGTCGTGTTCGTCTACGACGTTGAGTGCGCCGTCTCCGGGCAGGAAAGCGCTGATTACGCGTCCGTTCTTTATGAGTTGAGTCCTTACGCATTTGCGTATGGCACTGTTAGGCTGTTTGGATTCGACGCCTATTTTTTCGAGAACGATGCCCCTGGATTGGGGTGCGCCTTGCAGGGGGTCTACTTTTTCGTCGAGCATGAGTTGGCGTCGGTTGTAGTATCGGTCGCTCCAGCGGAAGTTTTTCCGTTTCTTTTGGAGTTTTCGGGCGGCGAATTCGCCGCGTGGTGACTTTGAACCCATCCGATTATCCTCTTTTGCACAGTTAGAATTCCAAGACTAGTATTTAAACAAAACGAAGCACTTTGGCGTTTTGTTGTTCCTGCAAATTGGTAGCGATTGCGTATTTTTTGTTGCGGTATGTGGCTGTTGGGGATTTTTGGTTGCGCTGAGTGCGTTTCTGCTGCGATTTGCTTCTGATTGTCTAGGTCTGTGAAAGAAAAATTGGGGTTGGTATTGTTTAGGTTTTCAGTTTCCACCAGAGCAGCGGTATGGCTGCGGGTAGCAGGGCGACGCACCAGAGGTAGGGGTTGTGGGGCACGATGAGTTCGTACCATGCCATGCGACGAGCGTAGTAGCCGCCTGCAGCGAAGTACACGATTAAGCCGAAAGTGAAGTAGGCTCCGAGCGCGGCGGCTGTTGCGCCAATCAGGCGGGGATTTAATGTTGCTTGCGGGTTTTTGATGACGGGAAACAGAGCATACAAACCTAAGATGGCTACGAAGAGCAAGCCGATGACGGAGGTGGCGAAACCAGTAGCGTTTAGCCAGTCGCCTAGGATTTCAACAGGGCTCCAAGTTGTCAGCATACCGGTCCACTGCATAGTGAAGTTAAACCAAAACACGACGAAAAGGAAAGCGACTGCGTTGATGGCACTCCATCGGATAAGGGTTTGGCGTGGAGCATCTTTTGATATGAGGTGGGCGAGCTTGAACAGTAGCGGTGGGAGGACTAAGACCATGGCAAGGCTGGTAAAGCCAGCTGCAAAGAGAACCTCGTTGACGGGAGTTACTTCGAAGTACCAGAGTTTCCCGGCGGTTGATGGAAAGATGAAGCCGAGCCAGACAGTAGGTATGTGGCTGAGGTAGTAGCCTGCTTGCAGGACAAGAGCAGCTATGACCATGCCTTTGATTTTAGGAAAAGATGCGTTACCTCTTCGCCAGTAAACAGCCGCGGCGTAGAGTGCAAGTGCTGAGGCTACGGTGAGGAAGATGCCACCTACAGTTCCGCCGAGTTCGCTGCTGTAGAATGTGGCGGTCCACCATGCTTCTTTCATGTAGCCGGCGAATGTGGCGAAGTTGATGATGAGGTCGGTGCTGAATATTAGGCTGCGGACGATGTCGTATATGTTGATGGCGAAGAAAGCGGAGGCTACTACGAGTATGAGGAGGGCGGGTGAGAAAATGTTACTTTTCGGGTTGATTGTTTCGCTCATGTGTTTCAAGCACCTGCATCTCTTTATGGCTTAAGGGCGTCTTATTGTTCGCCGTGGAACAGTTTGTTCCTTTAGGGGAACAGGAATAGCCATATCGTAATATAACCCTGAAACTCAACTAGAACCAAGGAAGCTGCCTGCTCATGCGAAAAATCAAGACACATGGAAGCTACCTGAAGAACCAAACCCAAAAGAACCTGGCAAAGGCAGTTCTCTGCATAATCGTGTTCGGCGCAGTTTTCTTGCCCACAATTCCAAGACTGCTATTCTACTTTGACGTGGGCTTCTGTGTGGAAGCGGGCTTGCTGGTTTCGCTTGTTTCCTTGATAGGCTTCTACTATTATCAACGTAAATACCACATATACAGAGGCGGCTGGGAAGGAGAAAAACGCGTAGCCAAACTTCTCAACGCCAAACTAAGCGACGATTATTACTTGATAAATGATGTGTATTTCCACGATGGCAACGGAGACATCGACCACATCGTGTTGGGACCCAACGGGATATTTGTGGTAGAAACCAAAAACTGGAGCGGCAGGATAACCTGCAACGACGACGAATGGTACAGGCGGAACCGCCACAAAAAATCCGATTCGGCAAGCAGCCCAAGCGGGCAAGCCAAACGGAACGCGGCAAGAGTCAAAAACGCAATCGAAACAGCAGAAACTCTTAGACCACTCAGGATCTGGGTCGAGGGCATCGTCGTCTTCACAAACAACCACGCAGACTTACACGTGAACTACCCGACAGTTCCAATCCTGAAACTTCACGAACTGCCCAACTACATAACCTCATACAGAAGCCGCAACAACTATTCGCGCCAACAACTGGAAACCATCGGAAAGGAAATAATCAAACAAACTGAAGTCAGAAAGGTACACTAGCTGCTCGGAAGCACCTACCCCCTCCCCTATAAATAGAAAGAATCACCCAAGGGAAAGGACAGAAGTCATTTTTGATAAGCTCTCTTTTGCATCGCCACTCAAATGAGTGGTTTCTTTGTTTCCAAAACTTTAAGGAATTCACTCACTGGAAGTATTCGGATTTTCTGGTAGCAGCCTATTTTGAGGAGATGCTTGTCGCCACTAACTATGTAATCTGCGCCATCTGCTGAGGCGCATTCTATGAACTTGTCATCTGCTGGATGTTCTTGAACAACATTAACCTTTTTTGTAACTTTGACGAATTTTCCAATCTTCAGAATCGTTTCAATTAAATCTTCATGACACAAGCCTTCGGCTTGATAGGTTTTTTTAAGCTTAGGGCAAGTCAAAACTCGGCTAATTTCTGCAACAATTTCTTCAGACGTAAGGATGATAACTCTGTTGTCTTCGACGGCCTTTATGAGTTCTGCAGGTTTCCCGCCCCAAAGCAATGCTGAAATCCAAACGTTTGCGTCAAGAACTATCTTTGGCTCTCGCTTCGTCGATGAGGGCGTTTATGTCTTCCTCCGTGAGACCCATCTGCCGAACTCTAGCCCACACTGGCTTCATAGTTTCTTCAAAGGATTTATCAATTATTTTTTTGAGGACAATAGTATCATCAATAGCTATTGCTAGAATCTTCTCGCCTTTCTTCAAGTTAGCCGCCTTCCGCACATTCGCGGGGATAACCACTTGCCCTTTAGAGGAAACTTTAGTTGTGGATGCCTCCACCATAATTCCATCACCACATAGTAAGAATATTCTTACCTATATTTAGGTAGTGCAAAAACATCAATCTTGATTCGGCGTAATCCGCAGCCAAATCTTCCTCTTTACACTCATAAACGAGGTCAAGCTTGCAACCAGTAAGGTAGCAACAAAGATGAAATTCGCCACCGTAGCCCACTCAGGATTCACAGCAATCCACGCACTAACGACCAAGGAAAAATACAGAGACACAAACCCCATCAGAAACTGAACCGCATGAATCAGCCTTCGTCCCTGATACGCCTTCGTCTTCAACCAGTTCAGCGCCGAAGCGGTCACTCTTGAGACGTCGGGGAGATCATCCAAAACCAGAACCATACCGCCCAAAATGAAGAATCGTCCAACGTTAATCGACAAGTCCGTTATGTTCGCAGTGAACAAACTGAGCAGGGAAACAGACGTAAACACCATCAGCAGAGCAGTAGACGCGAACCAAACCAAGAATCCGTACACGTAATGGTGAAACCACAGCCGCCCAGTCTTCACTTTGCCAATGTATGCGGCTGGAAAAATGTTCACGACCGAAGCCAAAATCACCAGCCAAAACAGGTTGCCATCCAGAAGAAACGGCGAATAAAGTTCCCAGTGATCCACGTAGAAACCAGCCAGAAGCCCAATCGCATACGATATGCACAGTAACGAATTGAAAATTAAGGTTAGACTAAACAGTTTCTTCCCATAGGCCGCAAAGCCAGCCATCACGTCGTCACCATCGCGCGGACCTCAAATTCACACGGCACATGTAAGTCAGAAAATTGTTACACACTATACCTATTATTCTCTTACGGTAATCCACGTAGCAAAAACCCATGAAACTACCAAAAGAAACGGAGGCGAACAGCCAAAAACAACACTGCGGTCACTTTCCACTTAACCTTTTATTTGAAACCACACAATAATGAGACACAAGGGAAAAACGTGAAAGAGGAACCAAAATGAAATATGAAATCAAGTATAAACCAGCCTACGCCATGCTCGTAGTAAACCTAGACCAAGGCGAAACCATCACCGCAGAATCAGGCGCCATGACCTACATGGATCCCGCCATTGAACCGCGCACAAGAAAACGCGAACAAAGCATCCTCGGCAGCTTAGGGCTCAAGCTCATAGGCGGCCAAAGCTTCTGGGTCAACGACTACACCGCCAGCCAAGGCGCAGGCGAAGCAGCATTCGTCAGCGCACCAGTCGGCGACATAGAAATGCTCGAGGTTAAACCGAACCAGGGCTACGTCATACAGAAATCCGCCTACATCGCGTCAACGCAGGGTATAGACTTAGACCTTAAGTGGGAAGGCTTCACCAAAGGCTTATTCGGACAAGGCTTGTTCATGCTTAAAGCCACGGGAAACGGGCAACTGTTCATCAACACGTTCGGCGCCATCGACACGCACACACTTAAGCCAGGGCAAACGCTCATCGTGGACAACTTCCACCTCGTCGCCTTCAGCGCCTCCTGCTCGTACAAGGTCACTAAGTTCGGCGGACTCAAGGAGACGCTGCTGGGCGGAGAAGGCTTGGTGACGCAGATCACGGGACCAGGCGACGTGCACATACAGACCAAGAACATTAGAGAGTTCGTGGAGTGGCTCTGGGTCCTGCTTGAACGGAAAGTACAATCCAAAGCCCGCTAAACCAGCACTTCCTTTTTCCTTTTTTTTTATCTTTCCAGCATAAACGGCTTGTCACGCGCAGTCTTTGCGGGAAACTGGTCCAGCAGCATCCGCTCCTCAGTCTTCTTGCTCAAAACAACAGGCTCAAGCTTCCGCGCCAACTCCAAAGCCGAAGCCAACTTGCTGCTTCGTTCCGCATAAACCTCAAAAAGCACAGCATCCTTCGCCACTGCCTCGCCCAACTTGGCTTTAAGCACGATGCCAGCGCCCTTCTCTTTCGGCGCGCCAGCAGCCCGAGCTACCTGCACGATGCCGTCGGTGTTGATCCACAAAACTCTGCCTTTCTCTTTAGCTTTGACTTCAGCCTTCTCGCCGCCAACAGGCAGATCTTCAGGCTTGACGCGCGGGTTTCCGCCCTGAGCCGCAATGATTTCGCGGAGTTTGCGCTCCGCCTTCCCCGACTGGAGAATCTGCTCTGCTTTCTGGCGACCGCCTTCTACTCCAACCATCTCGAACAGCATACCTGCAAGAATCACTGCTTTCTCACGGACGTCCGCTGGACCGTCACCCATAAGCGTGCTTAACGCTTCACGCGCCTCAAGCGCTGGGCCAATGCCGCAGCCTAACGGTTGCTCGCCGAAAGTCAAAGCGCACTCCACCTTCATGTCCAAATGCTTGCCCAAATGTACAAAGTCGGAAGCCAACGTGTACGCTTCAGCGGTGGTTTTGATTTTGGCTCCGCTGCCAGTCGGAATGTCAATCACCACGTGTGTGGCGCCGATGGCTTTTTTCTTGCTCATAATCGAAGGCAAAAGCAGCGGGTCAATCCCCAACGGATACTCAACTTGGATGAAGAGGTCGTCTGCAGGCGCCAGTTCCAAGGCTCCGCCCCAGACGAGGCAGCCGTTCGTCTTCTTTACCACCTCGCGGATTTCGTCAATAGCCAAGTGGACGGGGCAGAGGGTTTCCACGCGGTCAGCCGTTCCCGCAGGCGAAGTCACCGCACGCGAACTGGTCTTCGGAATCGTGAAACCCGCAGCCGCCACAATTGGCACAACGATAATTGAAGTTTTATCTCCCGGGATTCCGCCGATGCTGTGCTTGTCCAGAATGGGGGCTTTGCCGAAGTTGAGGCTCTTGCCAGTCTCCACCATTGCACGCGACATGGCTTCGGTCTCGCTCATGCTCAAGCCATAAATCTTCAGCGCCGTCAAAAAAGCTGAAATCTCAATATCACTCAAATGCTGCTCCACCACATCCTTGACTATGGTCATGATTTCCTGTTCTCTCAGTCGTTCGCCGCGTAGCTTCGCCCTGACGTTGCTGAGGGATTCAGGCATCGGAGCCAACTGCACCTCCACAGTGTCGCCGTCTTTTGCGCCTAGGGCTTCTGAGATTTCAAGGTAAAGCCAAATACGGTCTGGAGGGTAACCAGTGGCTACGTCGGCAATGGCGATTATCTGTTTGCCGCAGCAGGTTAACCGTATCCTATCGGAAGAGTGCAAGCCTAGTAGGCTCGCGGTTTCCTCGTCTATGATGGCTACGCGTTTGCCGCCCGCTGTGATGTTTAAGACGCCAGCAACAAGCTCCATGCAATCCACACGCACCTATTTGGGCGAGGGGATAGTTAAAGATTTTAAAGAAACTACTACTCAGTTGCTGCAGCTTTTCTAGAAGAGTTTGTGAAATTTTTTGTAAGAAAGTTTATTTCTCAGATTATCTTTTTCTCTGATTGGAGTTGCGTGTGATTATGGGTGAGAAAGTAAAGGTTGGCCTGCGTGGACAGGTAGTTATCCCGAAAAAGCTTCGCAAGAAACTAAACATTGAAAAGGGAATAATATTAGAAATCGAAGAAACAACTGAAGGCCTTATCTTAAAGCCCTATAATCCAGTGGCAGAGTTGAAGGGACTTGGGAAAGGTGTCTTCGGGGAACCTGTCAAGTACCAAAAGAAACTTCGCGACGAATGGGATTGCCAAAAATGAAAATCACGTTAGACACAAACGTCCTCATATATTTTCTTGAAGGAATTGAACCACAAGCCAGCAAAGTGGAAAAACTCTTAGAGTCTTTCATGAAGTCAAAAGACGATGGAATAATCTCTACTGTAAGCGTCGCAGAAGTCCTAACTGGATTCTACACAGCAGGCGACATTAAAAAGGCAGATAAGGTGAAAAAGCGGCTAAACGACCTAACTCTTAACAGTTTCAAAATAGTTCCAGTCACATTTGAAATTGCCGACCTAGCAGCAAACTTGAGAGCTAAGAGGGGAGGAAAACTGCCTGATGCCTTGATTGTAGCCACAGCACTCAACCAGGCAAGTGACATCGTCTATTCCCAAGACAAGGACCTCCAACGCTTCAACAAAGACATAAGGATTTGCGAGCTACCATGAATTTATGGCTTCTTGAGTGCATAGTTAAAGATTTTAAGGAAACAACAATTCACTCTATGCAAGTACAGGAAGGCAAACTGTTTTGAGGTACGTAGACTTCGTCGATTTAACCTACAAGCCGAAAGCGTCAGACCTTACATGCACGTTCTACCTTGAACCTGAAGACATAAGCCTAAAAGAAGCAGCAGGCGCAATCGCCGCCGAAAGCAGCATAGGCACATGGACCGAACTCACCACAGTCAAACCCTACGTGGAACGCCTAGCAGCCCGCGTCTACACGCTGGAAGGCAACACCGCGAAAATAGCTTACCCAACTGAACTCTTCGAGCTGGGGAACATGCCGAATATCCTGAGCAGTGTGGCGGGCAACGTCTTCGGACTCAAAGCCCTCAAAAACCTGAGACTCAACGAC